>JAGIAP010000030.1:0-2135 GCA_017744805.1 Chitinophagaceae bacterium
GCCTATGCCCTTTGGATTTTAGATACCCAAAATTTGGATACGAATTGTGATTGTAGATATATTCATAAAGCAATATGAGTTTCATGATTCTTTCCAAACCAATGCTCAATGAAAAAAAAGATTGATAAATAAACCCCAATTTAGCAAAATCATACTTTCGGATAAATGTCAAACCAACGCCCAAATTCATACTACTCAAAGCAGCTTCCTTCGATAAAAGTATTTTGGTGTTTTTATCTAGAGTTTTCAATTGGACAAACTAATTTAGGGTAACAAAAATCTGTTAGCCAGTTTTATTTTCAGTTATTCATTGCCGCTACTTCCCGATACAAAACTTACTAAATATATAATCCAACCTATCCTCATTCGATATCTCTCCCGTAATCTCTCCTAAGTAATGCAAACATCTCCTGATATCTAACGCCAACAGATCACCGGGGATCTTATCATCGAGGCCTTTGTGAATATCGGCCAATGAACTGGCCACTTGCTGTAATGCATGTTGATGTCTTGCATTGGTAACCACGGTCCCTTCCGTTTGCACAGATCCATGCAAAACCATTTCCACCAGTTTATCTTTAAGCTCATCTACGTTCCACCCTGATTTTGCAGAGATGAATATTTTGGGATCGATGGTAGAATATCTGGCAAGCAAGGACTCTTCAGATAATTTATCAGCCTTATTTCCAACTAGCAAAAATTCGATGGATTGTTCTTTGAAGCTATTCACTACTGAAGACAACTCATCCACACTCATTTCATTGGCATCGAACAGATACACCACCACATCTGCCTGGCGCATCTTCTCGAGGCTCTTTTCAACACCGATGCTTTCGATCACATCGCTGGTATGTTCGCGAATACCGGCCGTATCGATGAGGCGGAACAGGATCCCTTTGATATTGAGGGTTTCTTCGATGGTATCACGGGTAGTGCCGGCGATATCGCTTACGATAGCGCGGTTTTCGTTGAGCAATGTGTTCAGCAATGTCGATTTGCCGGCATTGGGCTTGCCGATGATCGCTACCTGTACTCCATTCTTGATCACATTACCGAGCTGAAAGGATTGCAACAGGTGTTGCACCGTTCTTTCCGCTTCATTGATCAGGTTGTAGAATTGTGTCCTGTCGGCAAATTCAACATCTTCCTGGGAGAAGTCCAATTCCAGTTCAATCAAGGCAGAGAAAGAGAGCATGCGATCGCGCAGGCCTTGCAGTACCACAGAGAACCCGCCGCGAATATTATGAAGTGCAGCCTTACGGGAAGCTTCTGTATTGGAGGCGATGAGATCAGCTACTGCTTCCGCCTGAACAAGGTCGAGCTTTCCATGAAGGAAGGCCCGCTGGGTGAATTCACCGGGCTTGGCCAGTCTTGCACCGCGCCCCACGCAGGCCTGGATCACCTGCTGCTGGATAAAGGGAGAACCATGACAGGAGATCTCCACCACATCTTCGCCGGTGTAGGATCTCGGGCCTTTGAAAAGCGCCACCACCACTTCATCCAGAGCGATATCACCATCCTTGATGAAACCAACATGCAGGGTATGGCTGGGTTGCTGCAGCAGGTCTTTGGAGGGAAAGAGCTCGTTCACGATCTGAAAAGAGGTTGGTCCGCTAAGGCGGATCACCCCGATAGCGCCAACCCCTGAAGGTGTAGCCAATGCAACGATAGTATCATCCCAACCTGAAAGCTTTCCCAGCATATGAATCAATTTCGTCAAAAGTAAGACGGATCCAACAAAAAAAATCCTCCCTGCCAGGCAGGAAGGATGGGGTTAAGGTTTATGGACCACCATGCTTCGCTTGAACCGATCATTCTGTACCTATGGAGAATACGATGGGCTGCCGTTTGTACGATTTCACGTTTTGGCGATTCTGAATGGCAGGTATCCATTTTCCGCTTTTCTGAACCACCTTGATAGCTGCCTCCCGAAGCTCTTCAGGACCACTGAGCGCCTCTACATTGCTCACATTCCCTTCTTTATCTACAATGAACTGGATCACCACCGTGCCCTGTATCTCATTATCCAAAGCAGCCTGGGGATAATTACGCTGGAGCTGTTTGGTCAGGAACCTTCTCCAGGCCTCGGTACCACCGGGATAGGATGATTCGATCTCTACCTTCATGAAGGGCTC
>JAGIAP010000030.1:2145-24755 GCA_017744805.1 Chitinophagaceae bacterium
GGGCTCATCCGGCTCTTTTTTGGGCGCTTCCGTAATGCCCTTGGCTACGCCATCGCTTTGGGAAGGAGGGGGAGCAAGCGTTCCATCATCGGGGTTACCATCTACATTCTTCGTACCGATCTTTACGTCTTCCAGGGATTCATTCTCAGGAGGTCTTTCATCGGGTGCGGCTTCTTTGGTGATGATGGGAGCAGTGTACATTTTCTGGGCAATCTGTTTGGGCGGCTCCGGTGGTTTGGGAGGAGGCGGTGGTTTTACTTCTTCTCTCTTGTTTTCCACTTTTTCCAGCTCCATATCGGGAGGCAATTCTATCATTCGCGCATATTGTTCCTTCCTGCTGTTGGCCAGCAGAATGGTTCCAACAAAAACGAGAATGATGGTGAGCATACCGGCAATACTCAATAACAAACGGCGCTTATAAGCTTTTCGTAACTCATATGCGCCGTAGGTTTTGTTCTTGCCATCAACGATGATGTCTAATACATCAGCAGTCAGAATTTTTGAAATTTCCATGGCATTACGTTTTGTTCTAAGACGCGCCAGGACTGCATTTCCACAAGTTTTCAAACAAATTTCGTATGCCCATTTACGTAATAAAAAAATCCTTTCGTTTGCACGAAAGGATTTCGAATATTCTTTACTGTCAGATTAACCTTCGGATTCGAGACGGAAGACGATCGGTTGTTTCTTGTAAGATTTCACCTTACGACCGTTCTGTACAGCAGGTTCCCATTTACCGCTCTTCTTGATTACGCGGATGGCTTCTGCTCTCAGTTCTTCAGGGCCGCTGATGGCTTCTACTTCCGATACCATACCTTCTTTGTCTACGATGAACTGGATCACCACAGTACCCTGAACCTCGTTGTCGATAGCTTCCTGAGGGTAGCGGAGGGTTTTGTTCAGGTAACGCATCCAGGCAGGAGCACCACCGGGATATTCTGACTCGATCTCTACCTTGGTAAAGGTCTTATCCCAGTCTTCTTCTACTTTTTTAGGTGCTTCCACCACGCCTTTACCGGCATCTTCTACCGGAGGGGCTACGATACCTTCATCTTTCACACCTTCCTGGTTCACAGTACCAATTTTGGTTTCTTCCAGTTTCTCTACTTCTGGTGGTTTTTCATCGGGCTTAACTTCCTCATCCTTTACGATCTTGGGAGGAGTGAATTTAGCCATTTCCACTTTGGGGGGATCTGGTGGTTTTGGGGGAGGCGGAGGTGGCGGTTCTTCCCGCTTTTCCTCTTGTTTGATCTCCTCCAACTGCACGTCCTGCACCACCATTTCCTTTACTTCCTCTCCCTTTTTGAGGGAGTTGGCGATTACGTAACCTGCAAAAAGCAAGATACAGATGGACGCCGTGGTAATAAGCGCTACGCTGAGGCGCTTATTATAGGATTTTCGCAGTTGATAAGCACCGTACTCCTTGTTCCGTCCGTCGAAGACGATATCAAGGATATCAGCGCTTAATATTTTGTTACTTTCCATACTGATTCTTTGTTATAAGATGCAATGATTGGACGATTCCATAATGAGATCGACATTACTTTTGAGAAGCAGCCATCAACTGGAGCTCCACATCGAAAATGTCAACCAACGCATAGCGTTTTACTTCATTGATAGCCATTTCATCCAGGATATCTACCGTGTTTTTGTAGGTAGCATCGGGGCCTGGCTTGATCACTACAACGAAATCTTCGGGATTGGTGCTCTTCTTTTTATCGATGATCACCTGGCGGATTTCTTTGTAAGTGGCACTCTTGAAGTTGGAACCATCCGGAGCGAGCTCACCTGCATAGTAAAAGATCGTATTGTCCTTTCCCAGCAAAAGGGAAAGGGCGCCGGAAGCTTTTACCTTGTTCTGATCTTCAGGTTTTTCCGTGTCTTTCGGCAGGAAAAGCCTCATAGCAGTAGGTTCGCTCATGGTAGTCGTGAAAATGAAGAACGTAATCAGGAGGAAACCCAGGTCCACCATGGGAGTAAGGTCTACCCGCGTAGAGAGCTTCTTCCCTTTCTTGACGCCTGGCCCCTTCTTATGTCCCCCACCCGACGAGGTATCCATTTCTGCCATATCGCAAAATTTTTAATTTAATTAATAGATTTACTCACCATCAGTGGCTTTACCACCGGACTTCTGTTGAGTTCTGTACAGGTCAGTTCCTTCAGGAACACCCTGAGGATCAGTGATCATAGAGAACTTGAAGATCTCGTTCTTTTTCAATGCTGTCAGGATACCCTTGAAAGTGGGGTATTTGGCATCATTATCACCTTTAACCAGCAGGTTCATCTTTTGACCCTGGAATGCACTAGCTGCGGCTCTTACCCACATTTCCATCTCGTTATTGGCTGTGTCAGTAACGGGAATTCCGGGAGCCTTAAAGTTTTTCAACTGGTCAGGGGTCAGGTCAAGATAGGCCTTCAACTGGGAGAAAGGTACTCCGATATAGGAGCCGGCAGCTCTGAACGACTTTTTCTCAGCATCTGTGAGGTTCAGTGATTTCCACTGATTCACCAGATCCAGGATAGCGTCTTTCTCTTCAGTACTCTCATCACCAATAGACAGATAAGCCTTACCTTCTTTGTCCATCGTTATCAGAACCATATTCTTGGAATCCACTTTTTTGGTGGAAACAGACTTAGGAGTTGTAACGGCCAGAGCTTCAGTAGGTTTGAACTTGGTCGTAAGGATGAAGAATGACAGCAAAAGAAAAGCCACATCGCACATAGCGGTCATGTCTACTGTTGTACTCTTTCGAGGGACTTTAACTCTTGGCATGATGTAATAGTTTCTGTTTGTTTTTAGATGCTTGTTCAGCCAATTTCCATATCATCTTTTCAAAATACCCGAAAAATTTTCCATATGATGGGTTGATGCAGGTATCGGATCAATGGGACGGTTGGCCTATTCTCCTTATTTATAAAGAGAAGCGAAGCTTTGTGTCAAAGTGAAACCAGATTCATCGATACCGTATGTGATAGCGTCGATCCTTGTAGTAAAGATGTTATAGAAGATGATCGCGAAAGCAGAAGTACCGATACCAAGGGCTGTGTTATACAGGGCCTCAGAGATACCGCGAGACAGTTCTGCTGCAGCAGCACCACCACCTTCAGCACCGAGGGCAGCGAATGATGTGATCATACCCAATACCGTTCCGAGCAGACCCAACAGGGTAGCTACTGAAGCGATAGTTGACAGGAACACCAGGTTCTTTTCCAGCATAGGCAGTTCAAGAGCAGTAGCTTCTTCAACTTCTTTCTGAATAGCCAGTACTTTTTGCTCAGTGTCCAACTCTGTGTTGCTGATCATTTCTTTGTACTTGCGGAGGCCGGCTTTCATTACGTTACCTACGCTGCCTTTTTGTTTGTCGCACTCAGAGATTGCCTGATCAACATTTTTGTTAGCCAGGTGGTATTGTACTTTGCGGATGAACTCAGCAATATTACCAGTACCAGTAGCTTTGCTGATGGTCAGCGCACGCTCAATGATGAAAGTTATTACAGTTAACAGTGTTGCGATAAGGATAGGCACAATGATACCACCCTCGTACATTCTCACCAAGCCACCCTTTGGTCCTTTGTGATGAGGCCAGAATCCACCGTCCGGATCAGGATTCGTAAAGTTGCCAGAAGCACCCAGTACAAATCTCCAGATCAGATAACCAGCCAGGATACAAATTACAGGAGCTAACCAGGAAATGGAATTGCTCTTCTTTTTGGGTTGAACCGATGTACTACTCTTCACGGGAGTGGCAGTTGGTTTTGTCTCAGCCATGATTGTTTGTTTTTTTTAGTGTTTGAAAAAAATTAAGTCTATCTGTAGTTAAAATTCGGCCCACAATTCTAACGAAAACTAAAATTTTTCCAATAAAATATTTGGAAAAATTTTATTCGCAAAGGCTCACAAGATAAGGAATTTGTTGTATGTGGTGCTAAAAATAAGGCAATTGGTTGAATAAAACCATGTGGTTCCTGATCTTAATTTAAAAACAATTTAATTGATCTCGGATTTTGACCATTGGTGTAATGTACGCTCAAAATGTGGATTTGTTTTTTTTACCTTCAGCTCCTTAAACACAATTTAACATGAAGAGAAACCGCCGCTTGCAAAAAGCGCTCTTCCTGATGGCTGCTGGCTGTATAACCCTTGCAGCTACTGCTCAGGATAAAAAATCCGCACCACCCGCCGGAGCTACACCTCCGGCCATGCCACCGGCCCCTCCCAAGGCCGGCCCCAAGCCCTACAAAGAGGTTGTTACGGACAAGGCCATTAGCCGTAAAGGTCTTTTCACCGTTCACAAAGTGGAGGACAAATGGCTCCTCGAGATCGGTGATTCCATCCTCAACAGGGATGTTCTGGTAGTGAACAGGATTTCCAAAGCTCCCATCGACACCCGCGCCGGTTTCACGGGTTTCGCAGGCGACGAGATCAATGAGAACGTGATCCGTTTCGAAAAAGGTCCCAACAACAAGATCTTCCTGCGCAATATCTCCTACTCCGTTTATGCAAAGGACAGCACCAAGCCCATGTACAAATCCGTACAGGTTAACAATGTTCAACCCATTGCAGCAGCGTTCGATGTAAAAGCTTACACCCCCGGAAACGACGGTTCAGTGATCGATCTTACCGACTTCATCACCGGTGACAATGATCTCTTCTTCTTCGCTCCTTCTATCAAATCCGCCCTCCGCCTCGGTGGCGTACAACCGGATAAGTCGTATGTACTAGACATCAAAACTTATCCCATCAACACAGAGATCAAAACTGTAAAGACCTATTCCAAATCGCCCGCTCCCTCCCCCATCCCCGGTATGATGCCCGCAGGCCCCGGAGGCAATGCCACTTTTGAGCTGAATACCTCACTGGTAATTCTCCCCAAAGTGCCTATGAAGCCCCGCTTCTATGATGACAGGGTAGCTTATTTCACTACTGAATATACAGACTTTGATGCTGATCCGCAAGGCGTGAAAGATATCAGCGTAGTTACACGCTGGAGACTGGAACCAAAACCGGAAGACGTTGAAAAGATGAAACGCGGCGAACTGGTTGAGCCCATCAAGCCCATCATCTATTACATCGATCCTACCACTCCCGCCAAATGGGTCCCCTACCTGATCCAGGGCGTGAACGACTGGCAGAAAGCCTTCGAAAAAGCTGGCTTCAAGAACGCCATCATGGCCAAAGTAGCTCCTACCAAAGAGCAGGACAGCACCTGGAGCCTTGAGGATGCCCGTTATTCCGCTATCGTGTACAAACCCTCTACTATCCCCAACGCGATGGGACCTCATGTACATGACCCCCGCAGCGGCGAGATCATCGAATCACATATCAACTGGTATCATAACGTGATGCGCCTCCTGCGCGACTGGTACCTGATCCAGGCATCGCCGAGCGACCCCAAGGCCCGTAAAGCCAATTTCGACGATGAGCTCATGGGTCAGCTCATCCGCTTCGTATCCTCCCATGAAGTAGGCCATACCCTCGGTCTGCCCCACAATATGGGCGCTTCCGCCGCCACCCCGGTTGAAAAACTGCGCGACAAAGCATGGGTAGAAGCCAATGGACATACCTCCTCCATCATGGACTATGCCCGCTTCAACTACGTAGCACAACCCGAAGACAATATCGGACCTGCCGGTCTCTACCCCCGCATCGGCGAATACGATCTCTGGTCTATCGAATGGGGCTATAAACCCATCTTCGATAAATCGGAAGATGAAGAAAAAGCCATCCTCAACGAATGGGTGAAATCCCGCTACAACAACCCGGCCCTGCGTTTCATTCACCAGGATGGAGTGGATCCCCGTGCCCAGACAGAGTGCCTTGGCGACAATAACATGAAAGCCAACGAATACGGTATCAAGAACCTCAAATGGATGATGCCCAAATTACAGGGATGGCTAAACGAAAAAGGCGAAGACTACACCACCCTCAAAGAAGTGTATGATGAAGTTTTCGGCACTTTCACCCGTTATATCGGTCATGCCACCACGTACATCAGCGGTGTCTATACAGACGAGAAAACCACCGAACAACCCGGCAGCGTGTACACCATAGTGCCCAAAGCATTACAGAAAGAAGCTGTAGCCTTCATCCAGAAACAAGCGCTGGAAACACCTACCTGGCTGCTGGATAAATCCATCCTCGACAGGATCGCTTCCCCCACATCCGACCGTATCAGCTCACTCCAGGACAATGTTCTCGGAGCACTGATCCAGAATGGTCGCCTGCAAAGACTGATCTCTGCGGCTAACCGCGAGAGCAATACTTACAAGCCCGAAGAATATATGGACGATGTGAAGAAAGCCGTATTCACCGAGCTCGCTACCCGGAAGCCGATAGATAATTATCGTCGTAACCTCCAGAAAGCCTATGTGGAAAGAGTGGGTGCTCTCCTGACACCCGCCGCTCCCGCCGCCTCCGGTGGTTTCATGATCATGATGGGCGGTGGCCAGGGATCAGATCCTAAAAAATCTGATATCCCTTCACTGCTGAAAGGTACCCTCAGAGCCCTGAAAGCTGAGATAGCAGCCGCTATTCCCGCCTATTCAGATAGAATGACGAAGTATCATTTGCAGGATCTGAACGAGAGAATCGAGAAGATCCTCAATCCGAAATAACGTTGAAGTGAAGTTTGTGGGCCGCCTCTTGTAAAGGGGCGGCTTTTTTTGTTTTAATTCTTACTCGCAAAGGGATATGAACGCCGGTTGGAAAACAAACCACCGCCGGTGAGGGATATTGGACTTAGGGTGGGGTGGATGGGACTGTAGTACGGAGCCGGGCTTTTTCGCTTTTGTTTTCAAGACCGGCTTTTCATATCCCTTTGCTCCATTACCCTGAAAGTGCAACAAAAAAATCCTTCCTCTTTCAAGAGGCGGTTGTGGAGGGAGATGGGGGTAAAGCCTCATAAAGACATTACTGATAGCAATAGCTTACAGGCGATGATTGAATGTGAATTTGAATAAGAGATGAAAAAGATGAAGGGAAAGATATCCTAATCAAAAAGAAACAATGGATACAGAAAAAGCATAATTCATAAAACACTCACCCGTAGCCGCCGTTATTACGCATTTGTCCAAAACTCCCGAACTCAAAATCCCAAGCACCACAGTAATATTTACTTGTGCTGACGCACTCTTACCCCATCCCCATCACCCACCTGCGACAAAGCGAGAGGCGGCCGATCATCAGCCATTATGAGGTAGGAAAAGAAATGATGCACTGGCGGCGGTGTTTTTTGGGTGGTAGTGGCAAGGGCCTTCGAAACGTAAGCGAAGAAGCCCGGCTATGCACCACCGCCCAATCTTCCCCCACAAAAGCCCCATCAACGCACCAAAAGCGCCGGTTCGTTTCACAGCCCGTGCCACTACCACCCAAAAAACAAAAACAATAAGAATTTTACTCGTACCTCAATGCCTCTATCGGGTTCAGCCTCGAAGCTTTGCTCGCAGGATACGCCCCCGCCAACAACCCTACGACTGTGCAGATGATGATACCCGTGATCGTCCAGAACCACGGTATCACAAATCCGGTGTTGAGATACATCGAGAAGAGATTGCCCACCAGTACGCCGAGGATGATCCCGAAGAAGGCGCCGAATAAACTGATGATGGTGGACTCAAAGAGGAATTGCCAGCGGATATTCGCTTGTTTGCCACCGATAGCTTTCACCAGCCCGATCTCTTTGGTGCGTTCCGTTACAGCCACCAACATGATATTGGTAAGTCCAATGGCTGCACCCAGCAGGGTAATGAAACCGATCACCAGGGCGGAGATGGTCAGACTGCTGAGCAGCCCGATCAGCATTTCAGCGAAGCTGTCGCTTTTATCGATAGCGAAATTATCGTCTTCGGTAGTAGTGAGTTTGCGGATAGGCCGGAAAGTGGCGGTTGCCTGACCAGTGGCAGCATCCATGAGTTTGATATCGTTCACTTTCACCTGTATGTTGAAACTCGCATTGGGATTGGAATTGAAGAAACGGCGAACATTATTGTAAGAAGTGATGATGGCATTATCCCAGCTCATGCCCAGGGTGGTCCCTTTGGGATTGAGGGTACCTACTACGCGGAAAGGGATATTGTTCACCTTGATGATGCGGTCCAGGGGGCGCTCGAGATCGTCGCCGAAGAATTTTTTTGCTACGTCGGTACCGATCAGGCACACATTGCGCGCCGTTTGGATATCGAGGGCATTGAGGTTACGGCCATAGGCGATGGAGAAGCCGTTCTGGTCTACCCAGTTCTCATCACCGCCATAGATGCGGATATTGGGGTTCGATTTCTTACCGCCGGAAGAGACAACGGCATTGTTGGATCCGAAGAGGGTAAGACTGATCTGAGCGGGAAAATTGAAATTCTCTTTGAAGGCTTCGGCCTGCTGTTTGGTGATGGGCTTGCCGATATTCGATTTCTTCTCCTTCTTTTCGCCTTTCTTTTCTTTTTTGAGCTCTTGTCCCCCGAAGCGGAAGCGGGGCTCTTTATAGCGCAGTGTAAAGCCCGTAGCGCCCATGGAGGAGAAACTCTCCACGAATTTCTGTTCCATGGCGGCAATGGCCGTTCTGATGCCTACCAGGGCCATGATACCAAAAGCGATAATGGCCACAGTAAGACCTGTGCGCAATTTGTTGCCGCGAACCGTACGGTATGCCAGCGAAAAAGTATCCCCAAACTTCATATCAGAATATGTCTTACTAATGTAAGAAATATTACGGGATCAGTACAGAATCCGGATGAGTTTGGTACCAGCGGTAGAAAGGCTACGGCAAATACTCAATGAATTAGAAAAAATTGTACAGCATCTGGATCAACCACTGTGGGAAGATACCGATGAGCACCACGAAGGCGGCCATCAGGATCAGCAGTCCTTTGTGGAAGCCGGAAGTTTCCAGTTCCTGGGGATCACCGTCCTTGAAGTACATAGCCTGGATCACGCGGAAATAGTAGTACACGCTGATAGCGGCGCAGAGGATACCTACAATCACCAGCCACATCACATGACCATTTTGAATAGCCGCGGAGAGCATATAGAATTTACCCATAAAACCTGCAGTGGCGGGGATACCGGCCAGGGAGAGCAGGAAGATGGTTGTTACAGCCGCCAGTACCGGGTGGTGTTTGGCAAGCCCGTTGAAGCCTTCGAATGTGTAATCCTTCATGCGTACCAGGATGGCGAAAATACCGATGGTAGGCACGCTGTACGCCAGGGTGTAGTACAACAGGCCTTCTTTACCAGTGCCGTTCATGGCTACCAGGGCAAAGAGCATGAAGCCTGCCTGCGCGATACTGGAATAGGCCAGCATCCTTTTCACGCTCTGCTGGAATACGGCTGTAAGGTTACCGATGATGAGCGTGGCCGCGGTAATGATGGCCATCAGGGTTTGCCATTGCGGTTGCATGGCATCGAACGCTCCCTCGAACAACCTGATGAAAGCTACGAATAGACCGGCTTTCACGATGGTGGCCATAAATGAAGTGAATACAGTAGGCGCTCCGTCGTACACGTCCGGCGTCCAGAAGTGGAAGGGAGCAGCAGAAACCTTGAATGCGAGTGAGAACATCAGCAACAGCAGTCCCGCACCGATCATGGGCGTGAGCGTTGTGGTGCCGAGAGCTATCTGTTCGATATTGAAAGTTCCTCTTGCACCGTAGATGAGACAGATACCCATCAGCATGATACCGGTGGAGAAGGAGCCCATGAGGAAATATTTCAAACTGGCCTCATTGCTCTTCAGATTGCGCTTATCCGCACCTGTGAGTATGTACAGAGGGATGGAGATGATCTCGATCCCGAGGAAAAGCATCAGCAGCGAGCTGAAGCTGGAAGAGATGAAGATACCAGCGAGCACAAAAAAGATCAGCGCATAGTATTCGGCATAGTGCAGCCCTACTTTTTCCATATCCCGTCCGTTGAGCAGGAAGTACGCGATGGTACATCCGATGGCAATGGCGTTGAACAACAGTCCGAAATTGTCAAAAGCCAGCATGCCTGTGGTGTTGATGGTAAACAGTTTGGTGCCGTACAGCTCCATCAGGTTTACGACAAAGACCAATACAATGCCGAGGACCGCCGTAGCGCGAATTGCTGCGTTATTCTTGCTGAACGCCCCACAAAACATCATGATCACTCCCCAGATAGCCGATATTACAATTGCATTCATAACTTAAATCTATGCTTTCGCTTAAATTGGATGTTTGTTTATCATTTTGGACATGATGGCATCTACAGTGCCTTGTGACAACTCCAGGAACGGTTTGGGATAAACGCCAATGACCAGGATCGCCACTACCAGGATCCCCAACACCAGTTTCTCGTTGGTGCGGATCTCCCTTGCATTGGCAGTAAGCTGATTAGTGTTGCCATAAAACACCCTTTGTATCATATTGAGTGTATACACGGCTGACAGGATGATGCTCAGTGCAGCAACCGCCGTGAATACAGGTCCCATTTTAGATGCAGTGGACGTGAATACCCCTGTGAACAGGAGGAACTCGCCGATAAAGGCATTGGTGAGCGGCAGCGCCACATTGGCGAGGGCCACTACCACCAGCAGGATCGCCAGTGCGGGTGATTTCTGCGCCAGGCCGCCCAGTTCGGAGATCTTGCGCGTTTTGAACTGACGCTCTATCAGCTCCACTACGATCCACAATCCGATCACGTTGATACCGTGATTGAACATCTGGATCATCACTCCCTGCATTCCTTTTTCAGAAGTAACGAAGATGGCCAGGCACATCAGTCCAACGTGCGCGATGGATGAGTAAGCGATCAGTCTCTTCAGATCATCCTGCTGCATGGCGATGATACTTGCGTAGATCATTCCGATAACGCAGAGCAGACCAACGGTATCACCATTCTGCCAGGTAGCCATGGGAAGAACGGGAGCCAGCCAGCGGATCACACCCAACAGGCCCATTTTCACCATCACACCACTGAGCACCATTGTAGTTGCAGTGGGTGATTGTTCGTATGTATCAGGCTGCCATGTGTGAAGCGGGAAGATGGGCATCTTTACGGCAAAGGCAACAAAGAATGTCCAGAAAAGCCAGTTCTGTTCTTTAGCAGAAAGAGCAGCAGCGGCTTTATAGAAGTCTTCGAGGGCGAAGCTTTGTCCGGGCGTATGGAAGTATACATAGATAATTCCTATCAGCATGAACAGGGAGCCAACGAAAGTATAGATGAAGAACTTGATCGTAACGGCGATCCTTCTTTCGCCACCCCACTGAGAGCAGAGGAAGTAAGCGGGGATCAGTGCCAGCTCCCAGAAGAAGTAAAAGAGCAACGCGTCGTAAGCGAGGAACACTCCCATCAGACCTGCCTGTGACAGCAGCATGAGGGCGTGGAAGTTCTTCGCGTTCTTGTAGGTGGCGTTCCAGGTGGCACCGAAGATCATCGGGAAGGCCACTGCCGTAAGGAGGCAGAGGATCTGACCCATTCCATCGAGTGTTACTGCGAAGCTGCTTCCGAGCATCGGCAGCCATTCCAGGTTAGCGGACAATGCTGCTTTATCTTTAACCACAGCGATCCCGATCACGGAGATCACCAGGGTAATGAGAGAAGCGAACAAAGACCATGTCTTTGCTGCCTTTTCCTGTTTGATAAGAAAAGTAGCCAGTCCACTCAGCAACGGAATTACGATCAGTAAAACAGGTATCATTTAATTTCAATTATTTCTTCAGGAAAAACTGGATCACGAAGAATACCAGTATGCTTAACACCATTAATAAAATATAGCTGCCCACCTGTCCGCTCTGCACCAATCGTACCTGGCGGCTGAGATATTGAACGGATCTTCCTGCACCATTCACCAGGGCATCGATCAATCCGCGTTCAACCCATTTATTCAGGAACTTACCTAACCAATTGAGAGGACGCACTACGATTGCGTTATAGGCTTCATCCACATACCATTTATCAGCGAGCACTTTGCCGAAACCTGTAGGTTCGGCCAGATCGGGTTTCCTGCTGAACCTATAGATCGCATATATGATAGCGATAGCAGCAAGCCCAACAGATGCAGCCATCAGACCATATTCGGTGGTATGATCCAGGTGATGTGCATGTGCATGTTTGGCGCTTTCAGCAAAGATGGGCGCCAGGAAATGCTCCAGTGAATGAGCATTTGGCATCAGTACTTCGGGGATACCTACAAAACCGGCCACTGCTGCGAGGATGGCCAGCACGATCAGCGGGAAGGTGATCGCGAATGGGCTCTCGTGCAGGTGATGTTTCTGTTCTTCCGTTCCGCGGAAAGAACCGAGGAATGTAGAAGCATACAAACGGAACATATAGAAGGCCGTCATTACAGCACCGATCACACCAAGCACCCAGAAGATCGGATTGTTGGCGAATGCTGCAGCGAGGATCTCATCTTTTGAAAAGAATCCGGAAAAAGGAGGGATACCTGCAATAGCGATACATCCGATAAGGAATGTAATATGTGTGATGGGCAGTTTCTTTTTCAATCCACCCATATTGCGGATATCCTGCTCGTGGTGCATGGCATGGATCACGGAACCGGCGCCAAGGAACAACAGGGCTTTGAAGAAAGCGTGTGTCATTACATGGAATACCGCTCCGGTATAAGCGCCAACGCCCAGACCGAGGAACATATAACCTAGTTGGCTAACCGTAGAGTAAGCCAGTACTTTTTTGATATCGTTTTGCTTGAGTGCAATGGATGCAGCCAGCAGCGCAGTAGCCAGACCGATCACCGCGATCACCGTTTGGGTAACGGGCGCGAGTGTGTACAGGATATTGCTGCGCGCGATCATATAGATACCTGCGGTAACCATCGTTGCGGCGTGGATCAGCGCGGATACAGGAGTAGGACCGGCCATCGCGTCGGGCAACCAGGTGTAGAGAGGTATCTGTGCACTTTTACCGGTAGCGCCCAGAAAGAGCAGAAGGGTAATGCCGGTAATATCGAATGTAGAAAGTTTGCTGAAGAGATCGAGCACGCCCTGATGATCAGGTGTGGAATAAGAGACAGTACCCAGTTTCAGGATCATCCAGAATATGGCGAGCAGGAAACCAAAGTCACCGATACGGTTCATGATAAAGGCCTTCTTGGCTGCATTACCATATTCGTTATTCTTGAACCAGTAACCGATAAGAAGGTAAGAACAGAGGCCCACACCTTCCCAGCCAATGAACATGATCACATAGTTGGCGCCGAGGATCAGCACCAGCATGGAGAACACGAAGAGGTTGAGATAAGCGAAGTAACGGGCATAATGCTGTCCTTCTTCCCCGTGCATATAAGCCGTGGAATATAAATGGATGAGGAAACCTACGCCAGTTACTACCAGCAGCCAGAGCGCAGAGAGCTGATCGGCCTGGAAAGCAAATGGGATACGGAAATCCTTCACCTTGATAAAATCGAAATAGTTGATAACACCCGTGTTGCCATTCTTCACGTCTATGAAGATCAGGATGCTGATCACAAAGGAAGCCAGCACTGTGCCGCAACCAATGATGTTCACCAGGGATTTGGAGAGCTGCCTGCGGAACAGACCGTTGATCAGAAAACCGATCAGCGGAAGCACAGGAACCAACCAGACTAATTGTAAATAATTCTTCATAAATAATCGGGCATCAATGTTTCAACCTGTTCAAAAAATTAACATCAACTGAATGCACATTCCGGTACATCATCACAATGATCGCCAGCCCCACACTTACTTCAGCAGCAGCCACCACCATGATGAAGAACACAAAGAGTTGTCCATCTATCCCTGCCATGGGATTAGCGGCTGCGCCGGCAAGGTGATGCATTTTGGAGAATGCCACCAGCAAAAGGTTCACTGCGTTCAACATCAGCTCAATGCACATAAAGATAACGATGGCATTGCGGCGCGTGAGCACACCGGCAATACCGATGCAGAATAACGCAAGTGACAATACGATGTAATATTCGATCTTCATAAGTCAATTTGAAAATTCATTAGTCGCCCTTCTTTCCTATCACTACTGCACCAACCATGGCACTCAGGAAGAGTATGGAGCTGATCTCAAAAGGCACAACAAAATCTGTGAACAATGCTTTCCCGAGGTTCTCGATGAGGCCGATCTCTCCTTCTTTCACCTGCACCAGCTCACCTTTCACTTCTGCTGATTTCAATGCTGCCACCATTACCAGCAGCAGGCATCCGCCGGAAACAACGCCGGCCAGCTTGAGCCATTTATTCTTTTTAGGCTCGGATTCCGCATTCAGGTTCATCAACATGATCACGAAGAGGAAGAGCACCATGATGGCGCCTGCATACACGATCAGGTTTACGATACCGATGAACTGCGCATTCATCAGGATATAGTGCCCGGAAATAGCAAAGAATGTTGAGATCAACCACAATACACTGTAAACAGGATTGCGACTGATAACCACCATAATTGCACTACCGAGTGCCAGCACACTGAGAAAATAGAATAAAAAAACTGTTACGCTCATTGTAGTGTATGGTTAATTAGTTCGCCTTTTCTTTTTGATTAGCACGGTTACCCAGGGCCTTCTTGTATTCTTCGGGTTGGGTAACGGGATCGGGGATCAGCAGATCCGGCTTGCCGTAGATCAGGCCTTTACGCTGATAGTTGCTGGGCGCAAATGTCTCGCTCAGGTAGATAGCATCTTTCGGACAGGCTTCTTCACAGAGGCCGCAGAAAATGCAACGCAGCATATTGATCTCATATTTTGCCGCGTATTTCTCCTCACGATAGAGATTCTCTTCTCCGGGCAAGCGCTCGGCGGCTTCCATGGTGATGGCTTCTGCCGGACAGGCAACAGCGCAGAGACCGCAGGCTGTACAGCGTTCGCGGCCCTGTTCATCACGATTCAATACATGCAGACCACGAAACACGGGGCTGAACTCACGCTTCTGCTCAGGATAGCTGATAGTGGCTTTCTTCTTGAAGAAGTGCTTCAGCGTGATCAGCATGCCCTTGAAGATCTCCCATACGTAGATCCTCTCCAGAAAGGTCATGGGCCTTCTGTCCACCTGTTTCGCTCTGCTCGTTAATGATTGCATATAACTATTGTTACTTATTGTTCTATTATTTTTTCAACCACAACACAATGGCGGCAGTGATGATCATGTTCGCAAGCGCCAAAGGTATCAATCTTTTCCAGCAAAGGTTCATGAGCTGGTCGTAACGGAACCTGGGGATCGTCCAGCGTACCCACATGAACAGGAAGATGAACATCGCTGTTTTTGCGAACAGGCAGAAGCCCTGCAGGAGAACGGCCCAGTTACCCCAGCTCTCTACAAGATGTGCATCGTTCACGAACGGAATATCATAACCACCGAAAAAGAGGGTGCTCATGATCACGCTGCTGATGAACATATTGATGTATTCTGCAAAGAGATAGAATCCGAGTTTCATGGAAGAGTACTCCTGGTGGTAGCCGAAGTTCAATTCATTCTCCGCTTCGGGAAGATCGAATGGCGTACGGTTACATTCTGCAAAGGCGCAAACCAGGAAGATGAAGAAGCCGAGTGGTTGCCAGAGTACATTGTACCATCCGTCCAACTGCTGACCTACTATCACGCTCATTTTAAGAGAACCGGTGAGCATCAGGAGCGCGATCAGGGAGAGGCCCATCGGCAGCTCGTAGCTGATCACCTGTGATGCGCCACGAAGGGCAGCGAGCAGGGAGAATTTATTGTTGGATGCCCAACCTCCGATCATGATACCGTACACGCCCATACTCACTACACCGAAGATATAGAGGATGCCGATATTGATATCTGTGATCTGAAGGGGGATAGATCTTCCGAAGAGATCGAGGGTACCACCCCAGGGGATAACCGCAGAGGTCATCATGGCGGTCATCATAGCCAGGCAGGGGCCGAGGATGAAGAGCATCCTGTTGGAGGTATTGGGGATGATCTCTTCTTTCATGAACAGTTTCATACCGTCTGCCAGGGGCTGGAAAAGACCAAGGGGGCCTGCCCTGTTTGGACCGATACGGTCCTGGATAAAGGCCGCTACTTTACGTTCAGCCCATGTTTCATACATGGCGATAACGAGAGATACGGATATAATGCCGATGATCAACACCAACTTTTCAACGAGGAAGAACCAATCGAATGCTAACAATGTAATCTGCATTATATTCAGTTATGATTTCTTAGGAAAATCTGTGCTATGTGCAGGCCCGGGTAATGCACTCAGGTCTACATCGGGTCTGTTCACTTCACTCACACTGTGAATGTCCATCAGCAATCTTGGCTGTCGGCCGCCCATCACTTCCGGCATCGTTTCTTTGGGCATTACCAGGTTCTGGTAATGTCCCTGTGAGATCACACTTTGGCGGCTTACAGTGGAAGGCCCTTCGATGATCCAGTCGGAAGTTTTCTTCTTCTCAAAGCGGCATTCGTTACAGATCCAGTCTTCCACTTCACCCCATTGGTCTTTGCGGGCGGTAACGCGGAACACTTCTTCACCACGGTACCAGAGGGTAACCTTTCCTTTACATTTGGTGCACTCGCAATGTGCGTCCACCGGTTTCAGGAACCATACGCGGTTCTTGAAGCGGAATGTTTTATCGGTGAGGGCGCCAACGGGACAAACATCGATCACGTTACCGATGAAGTCGTTGTCCAGTGATTTCTCGATATAGGTTGCGATCTCTGAATGGTCTCCCCTGTCGAGTACGCCATGCACGCGCTTGTTGGTGAGCTGATCGGCCGTGAACACGCAGCGGTAGCAGAGGATGCAGCGCGTCATGTGCAACTGGATGTAAGGGCCGAGATCATGTTTCTGGAAAGTACGGCGGTTGAATTCGTAACGGGTACCTTCTTTACCATGATCGTAGCTGAGATCCTGCAGGTGACATTCACCGGCCTGATCGCAGATAGGGCAATCCAGCGGGTGATTGATGAGCAGGAATTCCACAACGCCGTTGCGGGCGTCTATCACGCGTTCGCTGGTGATATTCTTCACCACCATTCCGTCCATGACGTTGGTACGGCAACTGGCCACCAGTTTGGGCATGGGGCGTGGGTCTGCAGTAGAACCTGCTGCTACTTCCACCAGGCAGGTACGGCATTTACCACCACTGCCTTTGAGTTTGGAATAATAGCACATGGCAGGTGGAGCAACATCACCTCCGATCATACGGGCAGCAGTAAGGATACTGGTGCCAGGCTCCACTTCAATGGTGATATTGTCTATCGTAACCTTAAATAATTTCTTTTCCTCGGCCATATATATTGGTTTCGGTTATGCCAGGTTGTTGGTCCGGCGTAACCAGTTTACGCTGTTACTGGTACAGGCAATGGGTCTGCATAATGGGCCAGACCGAAATTCCTGTGCTGGCTTTCTACAGGGTTGTTCACATGCCATTCAAATTCATCACGGAAATGGCGGATGGCTGCGGCAACGGGCCATGCAGCGGCATCACCTAGCGGGCAGATGGTATTGCCTTCGATCTTGCGCTGGATATCCCAGAGCAGATCGATATCGCTCTTCTTACCTTTTCCTGTTTCGATATTCTTCAGGATCTTCTCCATCCAGCCTGTTCCTTCGCGGCAGGGGCTGCATTGTCCGCAGCTTTCGTGGCGGTAGAAACGGGCGAGAGTGAGGGTATTGCGCACCACGCACTGGTCTTCGTCCAGTACAATGAATCCGCCCGATCCCATCATGGAACCGGTTGCAAAGCCGCCATCGGCGAGGCTTTCATAGTTCATCATACGCTGCTCCCCTTTTGCTGTTTTCAGCAGGAGGTTGGCAGGCAGGATGGGAACGGAAGAACCACCTGGGATACAGGCTTTGAGCCTTTTCCCGTTGGGGATGCCTCCGCAGTATTCGTCGCTGTAAATGAATTCTTCAACCGAGATGGTCATATCGATCTCGTACACGCCGGGCTTGTTGATATTGCCGCAGGCAGAGATCAGTTTGGTACCGGTGCTCTTTCCTACCCCGATCTTTGCATATTCTTCGCCACCGATATTGATGATGGGAACAACTGCTGCAAGTGTTTCCACGTTGTTCACCACGGTAGGGCAATCCCAAAGGCCTTTAACGGCAGGGAACGGAGGTTTGATACGGGGGTTGCCGCGCTTTCCTTCGAGTGATTCCAGGAGGGCGGTCTCTTCACCACAGATATAAGCGCCGGCGCCGCGCTGAACATAGATCTGGCAATTGAAGCCTGTGCCCAGGATATTCTTTCCGAGGAAACCAGCCTGGTTTGCTTCGGCGATAGCCTGTTCAAGGATATCAACTATCCAGGCATATTCACCACGGATATAGATATACGTTCTTTCTGAGCCTAATGCATAGGAGGCAACGATGAGACCTTCGATGAGCAGGTGGGGAATGAACTCCATCAGGTAGCGGTCCTTGAAAGTACCGGGCTCCGATTCGTCCGCATTGCAAACGAGGTAACGGGGCACGCCTTCTGGTTTGGCGAGGAAGCTCCATTTCATACCCGCAGGGAAACCTGCACCGCCACGGCCGCGCAGTCCGCTCTTCTTCACTTCTTCGGTTACCTGGTCCGGCGACATCGACTTCAGTGCTTTTTCTACACTGGCGTAGCCACCTTCACGACGGTAAACTTCGTAGGTACGAATTCCTTCGACATGCGCTTTTTCTAATAATAACTTGCGTCCCATCTGATTGTAAGATGTTAGAAAGATGGACCAATGTGGATACTGATCCATCTTCCTGTGATAACTATTTTTTCGTCATGATGTACTTGTCGGCCAGCGCACCTGTGATCTCCTTTCCTTCCTGGTCCAGGAGCCAGAGTTTGCCTTCACCGGCTTTGTACTGCACCCTGCGGTCTTGTAATTCCTTATCGAACTGCAGGGTGATGGTATTCTCGTGAACCACCCATTTTCCTTTGGAGTTGAATGCCATGGCATTTTTTTTGCCGAGGTATTCTTCTTTGAGGGTAAAGAGTGAGTCCTTGTTCAAATTCAAGGTAGTCTTGATCCCTTCACAATCGGCACAGGGCAGTGTTCCTTCGTATTCACCGGCCAGATCCAGCGAGTTGGCTGCGTTATGCATATCAACCGGCTGACTAACGGCGGAGGTATCTGCTGCATTGCCCGTGGTTTTGGATTCTTCCTTACCCGGGTCGTTGCAGGCTGCGATTCCGATGAAGGCAACAAATGCCGACAATACTAGCGTTCTGTTCATATTACCAGGTTTTGGTGACAGATCAGTTCGCTGCCTTAGCCCTCAGCTCCGCGATGATGCCATCCACTTTTTCTTTGGTGAGATGCTCGCGGTAATGCTTTCCTAACTGCATCATGGGCGCATAGCCACATGCCCCAAGACATTCCACTGTCTTGAGGGTAAAGAGACCATCGGAAGTGGTTTCACCCACGCCGATCCCCAGGGTCGATTTGATATAATCGATGATATCGTCACTTCCCTTCACCATGCATGGCCCTGTCTGGCAGACTTCGAAAATGTAACGGCCTACGGGTTTAAGGTTGTACATGGAGTAGAAAGTGGCTACTTCGTATACTTCGATGGGTTCGAGTTTCAGGAGAGATGCTACATAGTCCATGGTCTCTGCACTGAGCCATCCACCGAAGGTTTCCTGTGCCAGGTGTAATACCGGGATCAGGGCGCTTTTTTGCTTACCATCCGGATAGCGTGCAACGATCTCCTGCACCTTCTTTAACTGTTCATCTGAAAACTGTACCATAAAAATTTCTAAGATTTATGCGTCCATCTCACCTGCGATCAGGTTGAGAGAACTCAATACAATGATGGCGTCGCTGAGCATAGCACCTTTGGTGATCTCTTCAAAAGCCTGGTAATAGATAAAGCAAGGCCTGCGGAAATGCAGTCTGTACGGGGTTCTACCGCCATCGCTGATCAGGTAGAAACCTAATTCACCGTTGCCACCCTCTACGGGGAGGTACAGTTCACCTTTCGGAATATCTACTTCACCCATCACGATCTTGAAGTGCCATATCAGGGCTTCCATCTTCGTATAAACATCGCCTTTAGGAGGCAGGTAATATTCGGGAGCATCGGCGTGGTAAACATCATGTTCAGTGCCTTTGAAAGATTGTACTTTCTGGTAGGCCTGCTCAATGATGCGAAGTGATTGCCACATTTCCTGATTGCGGACCAGGAAGCGGTCGTAGCAATCCCCGGTAGTACCAACGGGGACATCGAACTCAAAATCCTCGTAGCTGCTATATGGGGTATGAACGCGCACATCATAGTCTACACCAGCAGCCCTCAGGTTAGGGCCGGTGAAGCCATAGTTCAGGGCTCTTTCGGCACTGATGGGGCCTGCACCGATAAGGCGTTCCATGAAGATGCGGTTACGGGAGAATAATTTCTCGAATTCTTTCAGCACTTTGGGATACTCGGCCATGAATTTCTCAAGCTTCTCAAAAGCCTTGGGCGTGAAGTCTCTTTCAAAACCTCCGATACGGCCCATATTGGTGGTGAGCCTTGATCCGCAGATCTCTTCATAGATCTCATAGATCAGCTCACGGTATTGCATTACGTAGAGGAACCCGGTGAATGCGCCGGTATCCACACCCACGATGGAATTACAGATCAGGTGATCTGAAATACGTGCCAGCTCCATTACGATCACACGGAGATAATCAACACGCTTGGGTGTTTTTACTCCCAGTAATTTCTCACAGGTGAGATGCCATCCCATATTGTTGATGGGTGAAGAGCAGTAATTAAGCCTGTCTGTAAGGGTAGTGATCTGGTAGAGCGGTCTTCGTTCTGCCAACTTTTCAAATGCACGGTGGATATAGCCTACAGTGGATTCGGAAGAGAGGATGCGCTCACCGTCGAGTTCCAGGATATTTTGGAATACGCCGTGTGTTGCCGGGTGTGTGGGACCGAGATTAAGCGTGGTAGTCGTTTTCTCGATGGACCCTTCCGGCAACCGGATATTCTTATGATGTATTACGTCAGACATATATTAATGTTAATAACTCTTTCCACGGCCGAACATATCGTCGTCCTTATCGATCCTGGTCTGATCTTCCAGCGGGAATTCTTTCCTCATCGGGAAGTAGTCCATTTCATCCACGTTCAGAATGCGTTTCAGGTTAGGATGCCCTACGAAGTTCACACCAAAGAAATCGTAGGTTTCCCTTTCCATCCAGTTGGCAGCAGCATACAATGCGGTTGCGCTGAATACGTCAGGGGTTGCAATATTCGTATACACTTTGAAGCGGATACGTATATTGGCTTGCAGGTTATGGAGATGGTAAACCACTGCCAGTTCCCTGCCGGTATTATCGGGGTAATGCACGGCCTGCAGGTCCGTCAGAAAACGGAACTGCAATCCCTCATCATCAAAGAGGAATTGCAATACTTTCAGGTTGATCTCTTTCGGTGCTTCGAAGGTGAGCATTTCAAAAGGCTCTTCGAAGTTGGTCACCTGATCACCGAATTTCTCTGTCAGCCGTTGCTTGATATAGTCGTTGTTCAACATGCTTATTGGATTCCGTAGCTTGCCATTAATTCTTTGTAACGTTCGCCATTCCTTCTTCTGAGGCTTTCTTTACCAACCAGGTCCTGGATCTTCATGAAGCCATCGATCACGGCTTCCGGTCTGGGCGGGCATCCGGGGATGTACACATCCACGGGGATGATCTGGTCGATACCCTGGAGTACGCTGTAAGTATCGAAGATACCGCCGCTGGAAGCGCAGGCTCCCATGGCCAGTACCCAGCGTGGCTCAGCCATCTGGAGATATACTTGTTTCACTACGGGTGCCATCTTTTTGGCGATGGTTCCCATCACCATCATCAGGTCGCATTGACGGGGGGAGAAACCTACGCGTTCGGACCCGAAGCGGGCGAAATCGTAATGCGCTCCCATGGTGGCCATGAACTCGATGCCGCAGCAGGAAGTAGCAAAGGGCATGGGCCAGAGGGAATTTTTTCGGCCAAGGCCTACCACCTTATCGAGGTTGGTAGTGAAGAAGCCTTCACCCTGATACCCTTCAGGGGCGTCTACCATTTTGATATTGGTCTGGCCGTAAATATTGTATTGAACGGGACGTGCCATAAAATCTGTTTTTTTACTTTTTTACTGTTTGGATCCACAAGCAATCAGTCTTCCCATTTGATGGCTCCCTTCTTGAGGATATACGTGAATCCGCAGAGGAAGAAGCCTACAAACATCAATACAGCAAAGAAGCCGTTCCATCCCAGCTCTTTGAAATTAACGGCATAGGGATAGAAAAAGATCACTTCCACATCAAACAATACAAACAGGATGGCTACCAGGAAGTATTTGATGGCCATCGGGTGCCTTGCATCACCGTGACTGGCGATACCACTGGCAAAGTTCTCTAATTTATCGGATGTTTTGCGTTTAGGGCCCAGCAGATGCGATGCCCCCATCATGACTATGATAATTCCTATAGCTACGAGGAGTTGGAGACCTACAGGAAAAAACCAGAAGGCACTGTCAGGATTTTGGGCAACGGTGGAGGCTTGCAACAGGTACATGTTCATAACCCGTTTAGTTTATCGGCAAAAATAAGGTAGCATGTAACAAAAACCAATTGTAAGTCAAAAAACAGTAAAATAAAATCCCCGCAGCAGACTGCGGGGATCATTGAAAATGAATTCTATGTTAACCGATGGTTATTTCCCACCGTTCGATTTAGTGC
>JAGIAP010000310.1 GCA_017744805.1 Chitinophagaceae bacterium
CATTTATTTCCCTCATAACTTTCATCCTCATCGTTGCAGTAGGAATAGCCAGTTTCGTTATGTTCCGTCAAAGTAATTATATATTGTCCGCCCTGCTCACCGTTGCAGGCTTCTTAGCTCTGAATGGTTGGGTGTATTACCTGGCCCCTTCAACAAGAACTTCCTTGCAATAATACCCAGACCAGTAGTGGTTGATCAGTAGTGAAAGTGTTTGAATGGTTAGTCCCGGTTCCCCGGGACTTTTTTATTATTTATGCAAAACTTTCACCATTTTGCGCATCTTTGATCCTTATTTTGCGCACAAATTATCTGCTGGTATGCTGTATGAGAAAGCTGGCCGATCTTTTATACCCCTTTTTACCACCGCCGTGAAACGAGGGCTGACTGGTACCATTTTGGTGCTGCTTGCCGTTCTGTCCACCAGGGAAACCCGTGCACAGGGGCTCCTCTTCAATTCAAACGATAGTCTCCTTCTCAAGCGGACCGCCTACCAGGTTTTCAGCAATTCCCCGGAATTCAACGACCGGTTCAGCATCAAATTCGATCTGAGCATTTGGGATAAAAAACATTTCGGTTATGTGCTTACGGTAAAAGATGATGCCGGCAAACTATATACCCTCAGCTATCTCTATCCGGGTAAGGACACAGGCTATCTCCACCTCAATATCGGCAATGAAAGCAATAAGATAAAGATCCTGCTCACGGCCGCTCAGTTGCAGCAAAGACAATGGATGACCATCAAGCTCGATTTCCTCCTCCGGTCAGACAGCATGTATATGTGGGTGAACGGCAGGCAGTACAGGGCCGGGGGATTCGGTTTCACCAAATCCATGAAGCCGGGTATTTTCTTCGGGAAGTTTGAAGCGCTCAATGATGTGCCTTCCATGGCCATCAGGGATCTTAGTATATCGGGCAACACACAGGAATATCATTTCCCTCTGAATGAGTGGAAAGGGGAGGCAGTGCATGCCACTTCCGGTAAAGAGATGGGGCATGTGGATTTTCCCAACTGGCTCATCAATGAATCCTACTTCTGGAAGGAACGATTGCAACAACGTTTCGAGGAGGTATCAGGTGTTTGTTATGTGCCGGATTCTTCAAAGCTCTTCATGTTCTCCAAAAGGTCCATGCAGGTATATGATCTCGCAAAAGATCAATTGAAAGAAGTGTATTACAGGAATGAGCTTCCTGTGAACATGATCCTGGCTAAGAATATTTACATGGCTGCCGGGAACAGTATCTATGTGTACGAAGCCAATAATGTAAGAAAGGATGATCCTACCATCGCGGCTTTGAACCTCTCTACATTGGAATGGAAAGTGATCGGAACTGCTTTTGTTCCTGAACAAAGACATCACCATAATCTGTTATTCGATAGTGTCACCAACCAGTTCTATTTGTTTGGAGGATATGGTTCTTTCTCTTATTTCAATACTTTCTTCCGGTATGATAAGGCCGTTGATAGATGGGCGCCAACCTCTTTCAGTGGTGATACCATCACTCCGCGGTTCTTTTCTGCCGCCGGCAATGCGGGCAGGCCTGATGAATATTTTATTTTCGGAGGCTTCGGAAATGCATCGGGCCAACAGGTGGTGGGAGGCAGGCACACTTACGATCTCTATAGGGTGAATTTAACGGACAAGACTATCAAAAAGCTATGGGACAGGAAGATCAGCGATTCCAATTTCGTTCCGGCCAATAATCTCATTCTCTCTGCCGATCAAAAATATTTCTATGTGATCTGTTATCCGCATCATATTTCACATACCGGATTGCAGTTGTATAAATTTTCGATAGAAGATGGATCTTATGAAGTGGTCAGTTCAAAAGTGCCTGTAGTATCTGAGAAGATCGAATCCGATATCAATCTCTTTTTGGATAAGAATACAGGGGAGCTCTATTGCGTTATCCAGGAGTTTTCCGATGCACAACGTTCTACCGTGCGCGTGCTGTCCCTGGCATGGCCTCCTGTAGTACCAGTGGCCGATAATGCAGGAAGCGGGCCGGGGTGGATCAAAATATTACTGATACCGGTATTGATCATGTCTTGTGTTCTTTTTATTCGTTTCCGCAAAAAAAGGAAACAAGAAAATGGACAAGCGGCCGGTCTGCCATCCGGTGCGGAGGTGCAGCAAGCTGCTTTGCCCGCTGAAGAGGGGCAGGATCCCGGAGCGATCCGGAAGAATGCCATCTATGTGCTGGGGCCGCTGGCGGTTTTCGATAAAAAAGGAACGGATATCACCCATCTTTTCAGTCCAAAGATCCGGCAACTCTTTGTGCTCATCCTGCTGAAAACGCCCAAAGGGGGCATCACTTCGCGGGAGATATCCCTGGCACTTTGGCCGGAGAAAGAGGTGACCAAAACAAAGAATATCCGGGGTGTGAACATCAATCATCTCCGCAATGCACTGGCAGACCTGGACGGGATCAAGCTCGTATTCCTGAACGACAGTTATGTTTTCGAGATGGACGACCGCTTGTTTTGTGATTACCTGGCGCTCATGAACGAAGCAAAGAACGATACCGGTAAAGATATCACCCCCCTCTTCACCCGTGGTAAACTGCTGGAGGATCTGGACGAACCTACGCTTGATACGCTTAGGCAGGGGTATGAGGACGATATCATTCCCATCATTTTTGAAAGGATGAACAGGCTCTACCAGCAACAGGATAACAAATCGGTTCACAAACTGTCCGAGTCCATTCTCCATATGGACCCTTTCAATGAGGGGGCCATACAATACCAGTTGGCCGTTCTCAGAAGATGGAAAGGAGCAGAAGCAGCCAGAAAAAAATACGATGCTTTTGTCTTGAATTATGAAAAATCATTAGGTGTTGCCTACGCCATCCCATTCGATAAGGTGCCATTACCGGAAACCGGCCTCCCTCCTCAGTAATTAAAATTGAAGCGGTTAGCGAAAAAATACACGGCTTAATCCCTTTTTTAACCCCTGTATTAATCGCCCCGGTAAAATATTCGCATCGTAATCGGGGCTCTTAACCCGGTTACATAAAACTTAACTGCTATATGAAAAAATCCCTGATGCCTTGCCTCCTATGGGTATTTGCGCTTCCGGTGATCCTGGGATCTTCGGGATGCAAGAAGAAGTTCGATACCACCCGTGAACTTCATTTGGATTGTATTAAAGAAAAGATCGATAAGATCTCGCATATCCTCGATACTGCCCGGGTGGGCGAAGACGATTATATGTTCCCCCAGGCCAGTGTGGATGAATTACAGTCTACCCTGGAGGAAACCAGGGACGGTCTTTCTGAAGCCATGGCCGGAAGGTTTGTTCTACAGTATGAAGCTGACAATGTATGTCTTAAAGCGGAGCAGGCCATCACCCGTTTCCTCGCCTCCTATAATTTTACACTCCCTGCCGGGGCTGATGGCCAGCTTCTCGTTAACGGGCTCGATCAAAAAGGAAGTATCGATTTTGGCGATAACCCTGAGTACTCCGCTTCCAACACCTTCACCGCTGAGCTTTGGGTGAAATACAATAAAGACTTTCTGGATTTTGAAATGGCCAGTATCGTGGGCACCACCAGTGAAGGCCCCGATGGCCCCAATAAGTTTGAGGGGTGGAATATCCATTACCAGCGTTCGGGAAATCTACGCGCCAGTATCGGTTGCGGGTCAGGCGTGCTGGAGCAGGCCAGGGCTTACCCTACCAATTATGGCGAATGGAATCACGTAGCCCTGGTTTGGGATATCAATGCTACCACTGCGCCGGGGGACGACAGGCCCTATCATATGAAAATGTACGTGAACGGGGAACTGTTCTGGCAGAAGAACAACGATATCCTCAGTGGTGGGCTTCCCCGCCCCATGCTTCCCAGCAGCCGCAAGAAAATGCGTGCATTCATCGATCCATACCATCCTACCCGCTGCATGACAGGGTACATGAAAAAGTTCAGGATCTGGAATGCGGCTAAAACGCAGGACCAGATCAAGGCGCTGATGAGTGCAGACGTTACCGGAACAGAAGCCGGACTGCTCTGTGCCTGGGACTTCCTGAAAGTACCGGCCGATCCTTTGAATGTAAAGGATAAAACAGGCAGGTTCACTGCAAAGATCCAGGGCTCTTATAAATGGATGCCACTCTGATCCGGGTTTTCAATTCTTACAAACTTCATTATGAAACTTATGTCTATCATGCGTATACGCTGTATCAATATACTGATGCTTCTTTGCATGCTCTGCCCGGCATTGCTGATGGCACAGCAGCCCGCCGCATCCAAAACCGTGAAGGGAACCATCCTGGACAGTGCCGGAAACGCGCTGCCCGGGGCCAGCATCACAATCCTGGGTACCAGTCGCGGTACCACCTCCGATGCCAATGGCGCTTTCCAGCTCACTGCCCCCAATAACGGAAAACTGGAAATATCATTGCTGGGTTATTCCACACAAACATTCGCCGTGGCCGATATCGATGGCCCTCTAACTGTAAAGCTTACTGTTAGTGCCAGTTCCCTGGATGGGGTAGTGGTGATCGGTTATGGCACCATTCGTAAGAAAGATGTTACAGGCGCCATCCAAACCATCGATGGGGCCACACTTGAAAAGTCGATGATGCCGGATGCTACGCAGGCACTGAACGGCCGCGTGGCGGGGGTGAACGTACTCAAGACCTCCAACAGGCCCGGCGCCGGTTTCAATGTTCAGGTGCGCGGTACCAATTCCTTCAATTTCTCCAATGAGCCATTGTATGTGATCGATGGGATCCCCACCACCAATGGCATGCGCTATCTCAATCCTTCCGATATCGAATCGATAGACGTATTGAAAGATGCTTCCAGCAGTGCTATCTATGGTTCGAGAGGCTCTAACGGTGTGGTGATCATCACTACCAAAGGAGCAAAAAAGAAAGATGGGTTCGATGTGAATTTTAACGGATACGCAGGTATCAAGGTGCCCGCCCGTATCCCCGATATGATCGGTTCAAGAGGCGATGGCCTGGAATATGTGGATTATCGCATTGCACTATGGACAAACAAATATGGCCCTTCCTCCTTATCCCGTCCTGACTTCCTCACTCCTGCAGAGAAAGAAAGAGTGCGTTACGGTGAGTATTACGACTGGAGCCGTGAAGTGCTGAAATCCGGTCTGATCCATAATCACAGCATCAATGCTTCCGGCGGTTCTGAAAAAACAAGCTATACTTTCGGAATGGGATATTTCGATGAGGAAGGCATCACCGGCCGTGAGCGCTTCAAAAGGATGACGGCCAATCTCGGTATCGAACATCGTATGAGCAGCAAGATCAAACTCGGCTTCAATAGCTATGGCTCAAAAGTGAATATCGATGAAGGCTCCGCTGAAGCCCTGATCAACGCCTACTTTCTTCCTCCCATCGTAAGCCCTTACGATGCGAATGGTAATATGCTTTTCAAGGTACAACCTACCAGCAGCAAGGTGAATCCGCTGATAGATATGGAAAATGATATCCGTGAGCGCGAAGAATACTACGCCAATATTGCTGGCTTTATCGAAGTTTCACCCATTAAGGACCTCAGCATCAAATCGCAGTTTGCCAGCCAGTTCGATACCTACACATATGGTACGTTCAAAGGATTGTATACTCAGGCCAATAGTGGCGTGAATCCCCCCAGCGCCTACAAGGCCACAGGAAAGAGTTTCAACTGGGTTTGGGATAATATCATTACCTGGAAAAAGAATATTGGAAAAGAACATAAGATCCATGCCATTGGTCTCTTCAGTATTCAGAAGGATCAGCATGAGAGCTCACAGATGCGCGGAGAAGGACTGCCCTACAATTCAGGATGGCATGCCATTCAAACGGCTGACCAGATCACAGGCGTGGAATCGAACTATTGGGAATCAGCCATGGTCTCTTTCATGGGCCGGGTAAACTATACCTACAAAGGAAAATATTTGCTTACGCTCACCACCCGCTACGACGGTACCTCACGCCTGGCAAAGAATAATCGCTGGGGCATGATGCCATCGGCAGCACTGGGCTGGCAGTTATCAGAGGAAGATTTCATGAAAGGGATCTCCTTTGTGAATGATCTCAAACTCAGACTGAGCTATGGTCTGACAGGGAACAACAATGTTCGTCATGATGTAACCCACACGCGTCTCAGCATGAGCCGCTACCTGTTGGGGGATAAAGGCACTGTCGGTTTTGGGCTTGGCAACGAGATAGGCAATCCCAACCTGAAATGGGAGATGACCTCTGAGCTCAATGCTGGTCTTGATTTCGGCTTGTTCCGCAACCGCATCCGTGGTAGCCTGGATGTGTACAAACGCATCACCCGCGATCTCATCTTCGAAAGAAAAGTGGCCAATATCAATGGTTACAGCTCATTCCTGGAAAATATCGGGTCCACCTCCAATGAAGGCATCGAATTGGGCCTCAGTACCGTGAACGTATCCACGAAGAACTTCACCTGGAAAACAGATCTTACTTTCTCCAAAAACCGGAATAAGATCCGCGACCTCTACGGTGATAAGAAAGATGATATCGCCAACCGCTGGTTCATCGGTCAACCCATGAAAGTGATCTACGATTATAAATTCCTCGGCATCTGGCAGACCAGTGAAAAAGCAGCAGCCGCGCCTTATGGCAAGGCTCCGGGTCATATCAAGATCGAAGACAGGAACGATGACAAGGCATTCGATGAGCGTGATATGGTGATCCTGGGAACACCCAATCCCGACTGGACAGGTGGCATCACCAATACCTTCACGTATAAGAACTGGGATCTCTCCGCATTCGTGTACATCCGCAAGGGTGGGCTCTATGATGATCCATTCACTTTCATGTTCACTGCCTGGGACAATGAGCACTGGAACAAACTGGATGTGAATTACTGGACGCCTGAAAATGGCAGCAATGAATATCCAGGCATTGGCGCCGTTTCCCTGCACACACAGGTATTATCCAAAGTGAAAGGGACATTCGTGAAGATCCAGAACCTCACAGCCGGTTACACTTTCGAGGCCGAAAAACTGAAGCGCGTGAAAATGAAGAACCTGCGTATATACGGCACCGTGAACAATCCGTTCACGTTCAGCAAATACCTGGGGTCCGATCCTGAGTCTATCGGCGAAGACCCATACAGCACGTTGTCCATCATGCCTATGAGCTTCAC
>JAGIAP010000311.1 GCA_017744805.1 Chitinophagaceae bacterium
GATTTATTATGTAGATGGGTTAGTAAGTACCGGGAAATAAATTTCCCTTCACAATATTAAAAATAATTTTCTCTATCTAAAAAAATTTTCGAATAAATTTTATTCACATTTTTTTTAATACTGTGGAAAATGTGAAAAAGAAATGAGCTTATTAAGAAGGAACTGCTCATGTGATTTGCTGAAGTGAACCAATAACGCAAAAGCTACGGATGAAATTGTTGCGTATGAACTACTGATACCTGCTGCATTCCGGAAACGATCACAGATGATGCAGTGATCAAAACGTATTGTACTTTTGCGCAAATTCCCTTTATGAAATTTCCATCACCGGTATCATTGCAATGGATAGCTGATCTGATCGGCGCGAGGTTGGTTGGTAATACTACCGCACAGGCAACAGGCATCAATGAGATTCACAGGGTAGAATCAGGCGATCTGGTGTTTGTAGACCATCCGAAATATTACGATAAGTGTATCAACTCGGCAGCATCTTTCATCATCATCAATAAAGAGACCAGCTTTCCCGCAGAGAAAGCATTACTGATCACAGACAATCCTTTTGAAGCGTACCAGACCATCGTAAAACATTTCCGTCCCTTCACTCCCTCCAATACTGCGGTAAGCGGATCGGCAGTGATCGGTGAAGGATCCTGGATTGCACCGGGCGCCTATGTAGGGAACCATGTGACCATTGGCGCCAATTGCCGCATTCATCCCAATGTGACCATCATGGACCATTGTGTGATCGGTAACAATGTGGTGATCCAGGCAGGCACCGTCATCGGATCCGATGCGTTCTATTACAATACCAAAAAGGACCGTGAAGTATGGTACAAGAGAATGGAAAGCGGTGGCAGGGTAGTGATTGAAGATGAGGTGGAGATCGGTGCAAGCTGCACCATCGACAGAGGGGTTAGTCATGATACAGTGATCGGCCGCGGCACCAAAATGGACAATCAGGTGCATATTGGTCATGATTCCATCATTGGCCCTAACTGTTTATTTGCTGCGCAGGTGGGAGTTGCCGGAGCGGTAGAGATCGGAAGTGGTGTGGTGCTCTGGGGGCAAGTGGGTGTTTCAAAAACCCTTCGCATCGGAAACAATGCCGTTGTACTGGCACAAAGTGGAGTTCCTGCGTCCCTGGAAGGAGGAAAGATCTATTTTGGAACACCGGTAGAAGATGCCTTACAGAAAAAGAAGGAACTGGTTTGGGTAAAACGTATTCCCGAGATCTGGGAAAAACTGAACCAGAAGTAAAATGATATTTTGCAACCAGCCGGCACTACAGGAATACGTTTGGAAAACGAACGATCACCTGGGTGCCGGTTGCGTTTCCATCCTCTTCCATATCTATCACGTCTACGGTGATGGGGATATCCTGTCTCCGGTTGAGGGCAGCGATCCTTTCGGCGGTAAGCGTCATTCCTTTCGATTGGTATTCCACATGCATGAATGATTTCAGCTCGGCAGCCTTTCTTCTTCCTATGCCATTGTCTTCCACTATGCACAACAGGGTATTGCCTCTTTTTTTGAAGATCACTTTAACCATTTTGGCTCCTTCCTGCCTGTAGCGGAGCCCATGGCGGATGCTATTTTCCACATAGGGTTGCAGTATCATGGTAGGAATGAACGTGCGATCGGCATCGATGGCAGAGTCCAGTTCAATAGAATGAACGAAAGAATGTGCAAACCGCATACTCTCCAGTTCAAGATAGCTATTGAGATAACGGATCTCGCTTTCCAGGCTGATGGAAGAGCGGCTTGAATTATCCAGTGTTTGGCGGATCAGTTGCGCAAACGCAGTGAGGTACTCATTGGTTTTCTCGAAATTATTCTGCAGCAGGAAATTCTGAATGGAGTTGAGACAGTTGAAAATGAAATGGGGATTCATCTGGGAGCGCAAAGCTTGCTGCTCCAATTCATTGAGCCGGTTTTGAACGGCTGATTTTTCCTGCTCCCGGCGGATCCTGCGTACGATGATCCACCAGGTAATGGCGATAACGGAGCCAAGGATCACTATCCGGAACCACCAGGTGGCCCAGAAAGGTGGCTTGATCAAAAAAGGAATGGTAATGACATTGCTGTTCTGCCCGAATTTATTCCTGGCAAAGAGCTCCAACTGGTATTCCCCGGGAGGAAGGGCCAGAAATTCAAGGTTGGAATTGAAAGTGGAATCCCATGTATCTGAGAGGCCTTTCAAATGGTACAGGTAAACGATATTGCTGGATGATTTGAATGAAAGGGCGGTAAAGTAAAACTTCAGGTTATTCTCATTGTATTTGAGACCTTTCAAGCTATCGATACTGATACTGCGTTTCCCCAGCTCCACATCTAACAGTTGAAGCTTACAGATGGAGGGGGTTTTCATCTTCGATGAATCAAACCATGTCAATCTTCCATCCGTTCCCAGGTAAATGGTGCCACGATCGGAAAAGATGGAATGAATATCGTTAGAGGCAAGGCCATCTTCTACGGTATATTGTTGGATGGGCTCAGAAGGGTAAGCCCTGTTGATGCGATTGAGCCCTTTTTCTGTGCCTACCCAAAGGAATTTTCCATCCAGGTACATGGCCTTGCAGTTATTGCTATTGAGGCCATTGGAGGCATTGATCCATTCTTCTATTTTATCGTTCCTGATCTTGAAGATACCATTTCCGGTAGAGCTCATCCAGATGGATCCGTCAGGGTCCATTTCCATATAGTTGATCTGTGTATTGAGCTCTTGCTGGGAAGTGCTCAGGTTTACCGGTGGATGACCTGGTACGATCTTTACAGGACCATTGGTGGTACCTACATAATAGGCATTTCCATTTCTTAGTGCACTATATGACCTTGCCGACAGGATAGTATCGAGGATATTGAAATTGCTATTAAGCAAAAGGGTGGCCCTGCCTGTAGCGGCCAACACGGTATCGGGTGAGATCGTGAACAAATGTTTGGTTACATCCACCTTGCAATAATTGGTCTTGCCGCTGATGGGATCGTACTTGAGGATGAAATCATCGAAGCCTAATATTAGTTTTGATTTACCAGAGGGCTCGATCCTCCGTAGGATATTGTCCTGCCTTTGGTTATTGGAGATCTTTATATAACGATCGAAGTTGACCTTGCTGACCTTGTTATCCCGGATAATGTATAAATTACTGTTGGCGCTGCCAGCATAGGTTACGCCACCAGCACTGTACAAAGAATAGATACTTTCGGTTTGCCCGGGAAGGGGTAAAGATCTTACCTGCCTGGACGGGAATAAGGCCAGGCCTTCCGAATTTGTACAAACCCAAATATTTCCCTCCCGATCTGGATAAGCCCTGTTGGTTACTTTACCTGGTAACAAGTGATCGGAAATATTACCGGTAATGGTGTCCAGAATAAAACTTCCCCTGGAAGTACCATACGCGAAAATCTTCCAGCCATCCTGCGTACTAACGGAGATCCGGTCATCTAAATGAGCATGCTCGATACTATACACGATATTTGTTCTTTCATCATACCTCAAATGGCGTCCGGGCGCGTCGGAAAATATTTTGTAATGGTGGTATACAGGTTTACCATCAACTATGGTAAAGAATTTAATTGTATCCAAATACCTGGAAAAAGAAATTTTGTGCTCCCATTTTTCTCCGTCAAAACTATAGTTGGAAATGACTTTATTTATCGTATCGTAATATGAGGCGATGAATTCATGGGCGGCTTCCCCGGTTTGGATGCCTGCACTACCCAGGTACTGTGTTGGATGATGGGTTGCAACCACCCTATTATTGGCCTTTACCACGTACATGTCTAGTCCCCCAACATCTCCGCTGCCGATCATGACATCTCCGGCCTTGTTCTCTCTCATCAGATGGGGTATTGCTGCAAAGGTCATTCTTTTCAGCATCGTATCATTCTTGTAGGAATGGATCTTCCCCTTGTAATGATAGCAGATGGAATTATGCAGGGTGGATATCCACATCCTTCCTTTGGTATCGGGGAACAGCACCAGTACGTCATTGCTGGGTAGCCCGTCCCTGGTGGTAAATGTAACGAAGTTCCTTCCGTCGAACCGGGCCAGGCCGGCATCGGTGCCAACCCAAATGAAGCCATCCGCATCCTGTTTTACATCATACACGGTATTGCTGGGCAGGCCGTTTGCGATGGTGTATTGGATATGATTGTATTCCTGCGCATCCATTGACAATGCTGCTGAAAGAAGAACGATACAAAATAGGATGCGCAACATGGTGTTGATCTCAGATGAATTTTGACAGGAACTCGTCCTTTTTCCTGGTGCTTACTTCGATTGTGCTTCCGTCTTCCATTTCCACATAACCTCCCCGGCCGCGATGATACTTTTTGATGTAATTGTGATTGATGATATGGGAGTGATGTACCCGGGAGAAATTCTTCATGTCCAGCAGGCTTTCGAATTCTTTCAATGGCCTGCTCACCACCGTTTTGGTTTTATCTTTCAGAAAGATGAAAGTGTAATTATTGCTGGCTTCCAGTCTTACGAAATCATCGGTATCTAAAAAGATCAATCCCTCAAAAGTAGGCAGGGCAAGCCTTTTAGAGCTATTCAGAGGAGTCTTCAGGTTATAGAGGAGATTCTCGATACGGCTATTGATATTCTTTCCCTTGATCTTTTCTTCGGCTTTGTTGACTGCGGCCTGCAGCTCTTTGATGCTTACCGGTTTCAGTAAATAATCGAGAGCGGAAAGTTTGATGGCGTTGATGGCATAGTTATCGAATGCTGTTACAAATATCACTTCGAAATTGATCTTAGGGATACTGTTCAGGAGATCGAAAGCATTCCCGAAGGGCATTTCGATATCGATAAAGATCAGGTCGGGCTGATGCTGATCGATGAGTTCGCGGGCAGTATTGATATTGTTGGCGGTGGCGGCCACGGATACCACCGGGCAGTAGCGGGTGAGCATCTCATTCAGTGCTTCCACACTATTGGGCTCATCATCGATAATAATGCTTTTGATCATAAGGCAACAAGGTTACGGTCAATGGTATTCGTAATCATAGGGGAGTAATTCTGCCAGCAGTTTCCATGCCCAGTAACCGGTACTGATCACGGTTTGCTGATCATAAAAATAGCCATTCTCTTCTATGATAAATCCTTCCTGAACGTCCAGAAGGGATATTTGCGCGCGTGTGTTGGCGGGAAGTTTGTAATCCTGTAAATATCTTTTGTCTGGATTCACCATTTTGTAACTGATCCGGTAACGCCCTTTCCAATTGATGAAAACATCACTGCTATCTGCATCATAGAGGTCTTCAGTGTACAGGTTTTTGATGAGTGTTCCTTTGGCGCTGGTTGGATCATCTTCCATTTTCTCTACTACAAACCCTTCATCGGTGACGGTGCTATCGTACAAGGTGCGCATGAAATGAAGGCGGCTGCCCAGGTAGGTATGGGCACGGTTCTTTTCATACTGCGATTTTACTTCGGCGGTGGTGTCTATTTCCATGAAGAGTGGGTAGCCTGTGAACTGACTGATGCTGGTATTGTAATCGTAGCTGAAACTATCCAGTTGATAGCGGATATTGTATCCCAGGGCTTCATTGGTGATGATGAGATCCTCCCGGGCTGTCACTTTCAGCCTGTTCCTTTTTTTGAAGAAATAGAATTTCAGTGCTTCGGGATTTTTGATCACGCATTTGGCGGCATTGGGAGTGGTGCCGATAAATTGATCGATGAAGAAATGGCCGTATTTCTCCAATCCGTTTGCTACTTCGGTACTTGCCACCACGGCTACTTCGGCCAGTGCTTTCTCTTCTTTGATCAGGGCGATCTGCATGGTATCCACTGCCGGAAGATTATTGCTGATGCGGATCACTTTCTTTTCGTATCCCATGTAAGAGATCACGAGATCATACCCTCCATTGGGGAGGCGAAGGAAGAATAAACCTTCTTTATTGGTGATGGTGCCCTGGGTGGTATTCTGGCAATAGGCGGATGCGCCCTGGAGTAGTTGTTGAGTGGCGGAATCCACCACTTTCCCGAGTATGGTAAAGGTCTTTTCCTGTGCGATGGCAGCGATCTGCGTTACCAGCAGGATAAGGAATGGAATGATCTTTTTCATGGTATCTGGTTTCAGGATGAAGGGAGCTGCTGCTTATACTGGTTACATGCTTTTTCGATCGTTTGGCTCAGTGGTGTAAAGCTGAAATCAGGTAAGGCATTCAGCAGTTTTGTATTGTCGAAATATGTTTTGCTCTGGGCCACGCGTGCGCTCTGTTTGGTGAGCAATGGTTTCTTGCCGGTGAATTTGGATTTCAGTTTTTCCAGCCTCCACGCGATCTTCATCAGAAAGGGCGTTGCATTTTTGGAGGGCTTTTTCTTTCCGAAATTACCGGCAATGCTGTTCATCAGTTGGCGGATAGACCAATTCTCCCCGGATACGATGAATCGCTCATTGCTGACCGGGGATCGCATCAATGCCACGGTCACTTTGGCAACATCTTCCACATCTACAAATCCGTTCACTCCTTCCGTGTACCAGGGGAATTCGTTGTACACGGTCTTGAAGATCTCGCAACTGCTATGTTCCCAGTTCCCAAAGCCGAGGATGGTGCTGGGATTGAGGATCATCACCTCCATTCCTTCACCCATCGCTCTCCACACTTCCATCTCCGCAAAATATTTGCTGATGGCATAATGTGTATTGGACTTGCTCTTAGTCCATTTTTTCTCCTCCGTTACTTTGGATTCTTTAGCGGTTCTGCCCAGTGCAGCTACAGAACTAATGTACACAAATCTGCGGACATTTGCTTCCAGTGCGGCATTTACCACATTTGCCGTGCCTTCGATATTTACCTTGAACAGGGTTTTCCTTTTGTCGGGATCGAAGGATACCACCGCTGCTGCATGGATAACGGCATCCACGCCCTGCATAGCATCTTCCAGGGAAACTACATCCAGTATATCACCGTCTACCCATTCCACTTTTTCGAAGATGGAAGAAGGGATAAAGGACGGAAGGGAAGCACTGCGTTTCAATGCACGGACCTGATAACCCTGTTGAACCAGTTCCTTTACGATATAGGCGCCCAGGAAACCTGTGCC
>JAGIAP010000312.1 GCA_017744805.1 Chitinophagaceae bacterium
GCGTCTGCTCGCGCTGCTCGTCGAAGTCGGTGGCGCTACGGCCGCTACTACCATTCCAAATATGGTGCGCGGACTGCTGGCCATCGCCATCATCCCGCTGTTCAAATGGCTTCGTGGCATGGAGGGCGTAGGGTATGTGAACGGTGGTATGTATGCCGCCATTATCCTGATGGTGGTAACTTTGGTGGCCGCAGCCTTAACTAAAGAGACTTTCGGGAAAGACCTGAATTTTGTGGAAGAGTGATAGGGTTCCGTTACCGGGCACTGCCTTAATTTTGAATCAATGAAGTTTTTGATCGTTCGATTTTCTTCTATCGGTGATATCGTACTCACAACACCCGTAGTGCGCTGCCTCAAAAAACAGGCAGTCACTGCTGAAGTGCATTATCTCACCAAGAAGTCTTTCCTGCCGGTGCTGGCAGCCAATCCGTATATCGATAAGATACATACGCTGGAGGATGACCTGGATGCGGTGATCAATACATTGCAGGATGAAGATTTCGATTATGTGATAGACCTGCATCATAACCTGCGCACCCTGCGCGTGAAGCGGGCGCTCGACAAGCAATCATTTTCCTTCAATAAGCTCAATATCCAAAAATGGTTGCTCACCGGTTTCAAGATCGATCGTATGCCTGATGTGCATATCGTGGATCGCTATCTCGATACGCTTAAGAGCTTCAAAATAAAGAATGACGGACAGGGCCTCGACTATTTCATTCCGGAAAAAGATCATATCAAAGAAGAAGATATTCCTGCATCACACCACGCCGGTTATATCGGCGTGGTGATCGGTGCTGCCCTCAATACCAAGAAGTATCCTTTGCATAAACTGAAGGAACTTTGCAATACCATCGATCATCCCATCATTTTGTTAGGTGGAAAAGAAGACAGGGAAGAGGGAGATGCCATTACGGCGCAGGATCCCTCCAAGATCTACAATGCCTGCGGCAAATTCAATATCAATGAATCTGCAGACCTGGTACGGAGGTCCAAACTGATCATTACCAACGATACCGGGTTAATGCATATCGCATCGGCATTCCGCAAACCCATCATCTCGCTTTGGGGCAATACGGTGCCTGAGTTCGGGATGTATCCTTACTTTCCCAAATCAGCACCAGGTGCGCCTACTATTTTCGATATCATGGAAGTGAAGGGATTGAGCTGCCGCCCTTGCTCCAAAATAGGATATGATAAATGTCCGAAGAAACATTTCAAATGCATGGAGCTGATAGACCCGCAAGCTGTGTATGAGAAAGTGAGATTGAGATTAGGAAGAAAATAATCGGGCTATGCCTATCTATTGGCAACTTTCAATTTTCTGCAGGATCAGTTTTTTTTCCGCTACGCTAGTCGTCATCTCCATCGCCTGTGTGAGATATTTCCTTGCATGTATCTTCTCACCTGCCCGCAGGTAAATATCCCCCAATACAGCGCTGTAAATATATTGCGAAGCCAGTAGCCCTTCGATATGCTTTATTCCCCAGATATCTTCCAATCCCTGTCCATACAATTCAAGCTGTGCCTTTACTACAGCTCTGTTCAGCAAAACGATACTGGTAGGTTTGTGAATCGCCAGCAGGTCGTACAGCTTCAACATCCTTACCCAATTGGTAGTCTCGAATGTACTTGCCAGCGCATGTTCCGCAGCTATGGCCGATTCAATATGATACACTGTGAGCTGCGATCCCTGTGATGAATGATTGAGGAACTGGTAACCTTTCCCGATCAGGTCCTGGTCCCAGCGGGTCCGGTCCTGGTGCTCCAGCAAGATGATGGTATCCCCGTTCTGCATCCTGCTCTCAAACCGGGATGCCTGGAAGCACATCAGGGATAGCAAAGCATATACTACGGGTTGCTTTCCGGCAGGATGTTCGGGAAGCAGAAAGCATAACCGCATGGCTTCCACGCAGAGGTCCTTACGGATAAGCTCATCTGATTTCTGCGAATTATAGCCTTCATTGAAAAGGAGATAGATCACCAGCAGCACCATGTCCAACCTTGATGTCAGTGCTGGTCCCGAGGGGATCTCGAGTGGGATCTTATTTTCTTCCAGCGCTTTCCTGGCGCGGTACAATCTTTTTTGCACAGCGGCTTCCTGCATCACCAGTGCTTTGGCGATCTCACTGACGCTGAAGCCACTCACAATTTTGAGGGTCATGGCTATCTGGTCTTCTTCATTGAGTGCAGGGTGGCAGCAGGCAAATATCATGCGGAGCTGGCTGTCTGCGATCTCATGGTCCAGGAAGAGATGCTCTATCCGCTGTTCGGTTACTTGTTCCAGTTGGGAGGCCAGTTCCCGCGAGATATGTTTGAAATTGTGATTCCTTCTTACGATGTCCAGTGCTTTATTGCGTGCCACGGTCATCAGCCATCCGGCGGGGTTTTCAGGAACGCCTTTGTAGCCCCAGGTTTGAACGGCTTTTACAAAAGCATCCTGCACCACATCCTCTACCAGGCAAAGGTTCTCTGTGCCGAAGATGCGGGTGAGCACGGCCGTCATCCTGCCCGCTTCATGGCGGAAAAGGTGATCGACCAGTTGATGGGAGGATGTTTTTTGCATTTGCTATCAGTTGTCCGAGTGCAGGCCAACCTTATTGCCTTCAGTATCCTCGAAATGGGCGAAGTATCCGAAATTGGCTCCCACAGCGGTTTTGGGAAGTAATATCTTGCCTCCGGCCGCTTCCACTTTTTCGAGTATGCAGGAGAGATCGGGATTTCCGTTCAGGTAGATCAAGGTGCCTGTATTATCGGGGATGCATCCGTACCCATGTGTGATACATCCAGCAGGTTTTCCGTTTTGAAAAGGGAAATAGCCCATTTTGTATGCGCCTGCATCTTCCGTATCCATCCTGATGTTCAGGATCCGCTCATAAAATTGTTTTGCCCGCTCAAAGTCGGACACCGGTAATTCAAACCAGTTCAACATTTTTCCTGTCATACCATCGGATTTTACATGATCCACAAAATGGAGCTGTTTCCCTTTTCGGGGTTGTAAGATATCAACCATCGTATAAACCAGTCAGATCCAGTACTTCTCTGATTTCCACCCCTCCTTTCAGATCATAATCAGGAAATCCCTGGGCCGCTTCAATGGCCTGATCATAGTCCTTTGCCCTGATGATCAGGTAGCCACCCACCACCTCCTTGCTTTCTGCGAAGGGGCCATCGGTCACCAAACGCTTTGAGCCTGTGATCCTTTTCATCTCCGGCAGCAGGGGACGGCCATCCACATACAGTCCTTTTGCTTTCAGATCATCCATCCAACTGAACCATTTCATCATTTGTGCCTGAGCTTCTTCAGGGCTCAGTTTCAGCTCGTCGTAAGTGGGGCCTGTGAAGATGAACATAAACTCTTTCATAATCAGTTTTTTAAAATATGAACAATATCGCTATCAGGCTAATGACGAAATGGAAATTCAGCGGAGGACAAATTTTCAAAATATTTTTTTGAATACACACCAGGAGGCAGATAATTATGATGAATGCCGGTTTTTTAGGGACAGAGCAGGGTGCGGCTCAGCATTCTTTGGCGGCTCTGCATATTAAAATTCAGTCTGGGAAACAAACCACCGCGGGAGGATTTTAATTGGGCTGTGGTAGGGAAAGATGAGGGTTTGGTAATGCTGTTGAGCTGCTTCGCTTATGTTTCCAAGGCCTGAATTTTATTATGCTTCGCAGCATGAGCCGCGGGTGCATCATTGCTGATGAATAGTAAGATTTATTGATACGTGTTACTTGATACTGATCTTTGATGCCAGATATGCGCGCTGATATTTCATCCATGATTTCAATCAAACGTATCATTATTCAATGCATCTAAGGTGATGCACTCTCGGCCCAGCTAGCGAAGGGGTGTGCTATGCGGGCCTTCAAAACATAAGCGAAGCAGCTCAACAGCATTACCAAACCCTCATCTCTCCCCACCACAGCCCAATTAAAATCCTCCCGCGGTGGTTTGTTTTACAGCCCGTATAGCACACCCCTGAGCGGAAATACCCATGAGCGAAAAAGCGCATACCCGGGTAAGGCATGCGCTCAATCATATATATTATGAGATGCTGCTGACTTAGAGAGTCTTCAGCACGTCATTCATGTTTCTAACGGCATCAGCGCTCTTGTTGAAGAGGGCTTGCTCTTCCGCGTTGAGCTTGAAGTCTACGATCTTCTCCCAGCCATTACGACCAATAGTTACAGGCACTCCCAGACAGATATCTTTCTGACCATACTCGCCTTCCAGAGATACGCAGCAGGTGAAGAGTTTCTTCTCATCGCGAACGATGCTTTCAACCAGTGCAGCTCCGGCAGCACCAGGTGCATACCAGGCAGAGGTGCCGATCAGTTTGGTGAGGGTTGCACCACCAACCATAGTGTCGGCAACGATCTGTTTTTGTTGCTCATCGCTGAGGAAATTGGTAACAGGAACGCTGTTCCAGGTTGCGAAACGGATGAGAGGGATCATGGTAGTATCGCCATGTCCGCCCACTACTACTGCATTCAGATCGGAAGGGCTGCAGTTGAGGTGCTGGCTCAGTTGATATTTGAAGCGTGAGCTATCCAGTGTACCACCCATACCGATGATGCGGTTCTTGGGAAGACCAGTTGCAGTGAGTGCGAGGTAGGTCATGGTATCCATCGGATTGCTGATCACGATGATGATAGCGTTGGGAGAATATTTCAGGATGTTCTCACATACATTCTTCACGATACCTGCGTTGGTGCCGATCAGTTCTTCGCGGGTCATACCTGGTTTGCGGGGAAGACCTGAAGTGATCACCACTACATCAGAGCCTGCAGTTTTGGAATAATCGTTGGTGCTGCCAGTGATCCTGGTGTCGAAACCCAGGAGTGTGGCGGTCTGCATCATATCCTGCGCCTTTCCTTCAGCCAGTCCTTCTTTAATATCCAGCAATACCAGTTCTGTGGCCAGTTCCTTACGGGCGATATTATCGGCACAGGTTGCACCAACGGCACCGGCACCTACAACAGTTACTTTCATCTGAAAACAATTTTTTATAATGTGATTCAATGTTTGCGAGGGCAAAGGTAGGGAAGTTGGGGTAGTTATTTGAAGGCTTGTAAGAGCTTTGCCACTTTCACATTTCCCTCGAATGTTGTGATCAGTTCCCCTTTTTTGTTGTACAGTGCCAGGTAAGGCAGACTGCGTATATTATAGAAAGGAGGCAGTATATACTTGGAATCCCTTCCAACCCTGATATTGGGGTATTTGCTCAGGTTGAATTTTTGGGAGAATTCATCGATCTCTTCAAATGGGTTGTAGGTGGCCAGGATGATCTGCGTGCCGCTGAGCTTGTCCATGGAAGCTATCATGTCCTCCATTTGGTGTTGACAGTGGTCGCAGGTTGGACTGAAATACATGATGATCAGCGGATGTTTCTTTACCTGGTCTTTGGTAAGCGTGCTGCTGTCTTTCATCAGTAACTGCAGTGGCGGAACGGTCGGAAACCTTTTGTAAGGTGGATCGGACGGCGGGTTTTGAGCCATTGCCATGGATATCATGATCACGGAACTGAGGAGGAGGACCCATTTTTTCATAAGAGGAAAACATTTATGTGATTAGAGCGATCCTCCAAAATTAACTGTAAAAAACTTTGGTAGTCTACGAATATTTCGTAGATTTACGAAAACTTCGTAGAGATGGAAAAATTAACGCCCCAGGAAGAGGACGCCATGAAGGCGGTATGGAAGGCTGGCAGCGGCAGTGTGAAACAATTGCTGGATCATATGGACGAGCCGAAACCACCTTACACTACCCTTGCTTCTACGGTGAAGAACCTGGAGAAGAAGGGATATGTGGAGAGCCAACTGGCTGGTAACACTTATTTATACCGTCCTGCTGTAAGCGAGGAGGAGTATAAAAAGAAATTCATGAACAGTGTGGTGAAGAATTATTTCGATAATTCTTACAAGGAGCTGGTGAATTTCTTTGTGGACCAGAAGCAGTTGAGCCCTGAAGAGCTCAAGGAAATATTGAAGCTGATCGAAGGCAAGTAACCATCAAATCATTCCAATGGATCTGATTATCAAACTTAGTATAGGGCTGGCCGTTACCTGGATCTTTTACTGGCTCATGTTGCGCAGGCTCACGTTCTATCGCTGGAACCGGCTCTTTTTGCTGGTATATCCTGCGATGGCCTACCTGGTGCCGTTCATCGATATCACTGGTCTGTTGCATCAGCGGGATGATAAAGCATGGCTGAATGCCATCCCCGTTCTGGAGCAATATTCTTTCCGTATCAAACCAGAGGAAGATCTGAGCTGGTTCACACCGGCTCATATCGGAATGCTGGTACTGGCAGCGGGCAGTGTTATCATGGCAGTGCGATTTTGCTGGCAATACCTCAGCCTCAGAAAAGCCGTGTCCGGAGCGGTTTTACTGGCAGACAACGAAGCCCGGCTCTATCATGTGGACAAGCGCATTGTTCCGTTCTCCTTTGGCCGTTCCATCTATCTCAACAAGCACCTGCATACTGAAGCTGAGTTGCGGGAGATACTGCACCACGAGTTCATTCACGTGAAGCAGCGTCATAGTCTTGATATGTTTTGGGGGGAACTGCTTTGCATCATCAACTGGTACAATCCTTTCGCCTGGCTATTGCGCAATGCCATACGCCAGAACCTGGAATTCATAGCCGATCATCAGGTGCTGGCCAACGGGGTCGACAGGAAGCAGTATCAGTATATGTTGCTGAAGGTAACGGGTATCGCGTCTTTTTCAGTGGCGAATAACTTCAATTTATCATCCCTCAAAAAGAGAATCATCATGATGAATAAAAAAACGAGCGCCAGCGTACACCTGTTGCGCTTCGTGCTCATCGTTCCCGTGCTGGCTGTGCTGTTGCTGGCATTCCGGAGTGTAACGCGTATCGATCTTCCTTCACCTTCCAACCTTGTTTACGAAAAGATCGTTGCCGATACTTCCGGTGGCAATGCAACATTCCTTGTTCTCGACAACAAAGATACCATCAGGCTCGCCCTGGAAGAGGTCAGGTTGGATACAGTGCCCAAGGTGAAAG
>JAGIAP010000313.1 GCA_017744805.1 Chitinophagaceae bacterium
ACCCTTCCTTTTGCCGCCAATATCATCGATGGCAAGGTAAAGATCATGGCAACCGGCTATGATCTCGGCCCCAATGGCTATGCCTACTACGATATGGATACGGCCAATTACCGGGTATCTACCGGCAGATCCGAAGCGGGCAACCGCGGTTATGCCTACAGGAACGATGGGGTGGATATAGAAAGGAGCAAGGATGAATTTGTTGTCTGCCATACGGAAAAAGGAGAATGGTTGCAGTATACGCTGCAGGTGAAGAGTGCGGGTAGTTATTCCATTCAGATACAGGCTGCGGCTGAGAAGGAAGGCGCAAAAGCATCCCTGCTGTTGAATGGCAATAACGTGGCGAAAGCATTCCCTATATCGGTTGCAGGTAAGGGTAAGGAATGGGCAATGGTGGATGCCGGGAATATTTACCTGGAACAGGGAATACAGCAGTTGCGCCTCTATGTGGAGGAAGGCGGATTTCGCCTGAGCAGCATTCATTTTACAAGGAACTAGCGGCAGTTTTTATAGCGTATAGTTCATTTTTGGTGAAGGGCGCGTCTTTCCAGATGCGCCCTTGCTCTGTTTGCAAGGATCTGGAATTATTGGGTTATTTTGCAGTTAAACCCCTGATATGAAAAAATGGATCATTCCGGCCTTGTTGTTACTGACAAGCGCCGCATTTACGCAAACCCCTGTGAAGATCAAATCATCCGAGATCTTTCCCGAGATCATGAAAACGCCTGGTGTATTACCTCATAAAGCCCTCGCTATCTGGTATCCTTCCGAGATATGGGGAGTGATCACTACTGAAATGGGGATACCTGCTGAGGCGGCTGCCCAACTCACAGAAGTGATGGGCGAATACCAGATCTTTGCAGTAGTGGATTATGTGGTAGGTGCTTACGGTCTTACCTATGCGTCAGAAGAGGAGATAAGGAGTAATATCAGGTTGGTGGACAGTGCTAAAATGAGCTATCGTCCCCTTGCTGAGAAAGATGTGAACTCCAATGTGATCATGATGCTGGACCAGTTGAAACCCGCATTGCGTAAGATGTCTGGCGAAATGGGCGAGCATATGTATTTCTTTTTGTACAATCCCAAAACACAGGGCATGCCAGTGATGAATATCACCCGCAGGAACTCCTTCAGCCTCATATGGAATGATTTCAGTGTGAAATGGAGCCTTCCCCTGGCAGCGGCATTGCCGCCGAAATTCTGCCCCGTGGATAAGGAACAAATGAAGGGGAACTGGAATTTCTGTCCTGAACATGGAGTGAAACTGTAACAGGTCTTCACCAAAATAAACCAGCGGTCATGAAACAATATCTACTATTACCTGCTTTGATGCTGTACAGCATGATGATCACAACTGTGTCTGCTCAGCAGATCAAAGTGAGCTATCAAAGTGAGAATGCGGCGGAAAGGTTTACGGGAAATGTATTCCTCTATCTCTCCAAAGAGAACCATGAGCCGATCACTGGCTATGTGGGCCTTACTTCGTTTCCCTGTTACCGGATCGGTGTAAAGAATATCAAACCCGGAGAGACTGTAGCCTTCAATGATGCAGCTATCAGCTATCCGGTCAAGTTGTCCGATCTGGAAAGAGGGGAATATTATGTGCAGGCTGTATGGGACAAGAATACGGGTGATCATACCATCGCCACCACCATTGGCAATATGTACAGCAAGCCGTCAAAATTCTCGTTCACCAAAAAAACGGATGCGGTATTCCATCTTTCCTGCACGGAACTGGTGCAGGAAAAACCGTATGTGGAGACCGGTTATTCTAAAGAACTGAAACTGCCATCTAAACTATTGACGGCATTCCATCAAAAGCCTGTGAGCATCAATGTGGCAGTAATGTTACCGGCCGCCTATCTCACCGAGCCTGAAAGGAAATTCCCGGTACTTTATTATGTTACCGGGTTTGGCGGCGATTACCGGCGCATGAGCGGGAACAAGAACCCCGAGGCATTCATGGATACGGCGGCTTTTATCAGGGTGGTGCTGGATGGTAATTGTCCAACAGGCCATTCCGTGTATGCGAACAGCGCCAATAACGGTCCCTGGGGAGATGCCCTGGTGAAGGAACTGATCCCGGCAGTGGAAGAAAAATTCCGTTGTGATGGGGCCAGGTTCCTGATGGGGCACAGCAGTGGCGGCTGGACAGTATTCTGGCTACAAACCCAGTATCCATCAGTGTTTGCAGGTACCTGGTCCAGCTCTCCGGATCCGCTCGATTTCAGGAATTTTACCGGTGTGGATATTTACAGCGATAAGAACCTGTACTACGCTAAAGATAGTTCTCTTCGTATGGTGGCTACTGTTGCTGGTCGTTTTCCCTGGGTAAGTATGAAGATGATGAACCAGATGGAAAATGTAATGAACAGGGGGGAGCAGATGCAGTCCTTCAATGCGGTTTTCAGTCAGCGCAACGCAGATGGAAGCCCACGCTCATTGATCAATGCGGCCAGTGGCGAAATAGACCCGGTTACAGTAGAACATTGGAAACAGTATGATATTTGCCAGTTCATCAAAAATAACTGGAGCAGGATCCAGTCAGACCTGAAAGGAAAGATCAGGGTGTCTGTAGGTGAACAGGATAATTTCTTTCTCAACTATGCCGTGCATTTGTTCGAGAAGGAAACAAAGGATATCGATACTGGTTTCGAGTTCGGATATTTTCCGGGAGACCACTTCACGGTATTCACGAAAGAATACCAGGCAGCGGGGATCAGATTCCTGATGAACCGGTATGCGGCTTTTAAAGCGAATACTATCAAATAAGAAAACTGTTTTCCATAAAAATGGGTACCTACCTGTAAGGGGTACCCATTATTTTTTAGTAAAGGGCTATCAATTGGGATAGTTGTAAGTCAGTTGTCTCTTATTGCTTCCATCGCTATTCATGATCCAGAGGGTACCGTTCTGCTTATTTTCAAGGGATATATTGACGTTAAACTTGCTGTATACGATTTCCCCTGTTTTTGAGAGATCGTAGGTCTGTGCTGCCTGTTCGAGCTCCGTGAAATGGCCGCCAGGCTTGCCTCCCCAGATCCCTGCATAAGGCACTTGATAAAACAGGGAGTCTTTGTAATTGACCGGAAGGAATTTGTCATAGTCCCCGCTTGTTTGTTGCTGTTTATCGATACCATCTTTTTTCACGGAATAGATATTCTTTGCTTCAACAAACCAGATCCGGTCTGCCGTGATACTGAAAAAAGGGTAACCCTGGTATGAGGCAGTACGGCCTTTACCATCCGGTGTGATGCGGTAAATTTTTTGTTCAGTGCTCACAGTTGATACCGAGGCCATAAAATACAAGGAATCACTGGCAGGCGACCATTGCAGCATAGAGACATTGTTGACGCCTGTGCTCAGTTGAACCTGTGCGGCAGTGTCGAAACTGGTACCAGTGAAGGGCATTACCTTTAGTGTGGCTGCATCAGTGAACGCGAGCCATTTGCCATCGGGGCTCCATCGGATGGAAGGGTATATTTTGTTGGAGACCCTTGTAAGGCCGGTACCATCCCTCTTGATAAGGTACAATCCTATGGAATCTGTTTTAGCCGTATAATGAGGGGGCATGCAGCCGCCTGTTACGAATTTGTTCAACGGAACATATGTGAAAGCGATGAGTGATCCATCGGGGCTCCATTGGGGATTGCTAAAGGGCTGAAAGTTCATGACGTATCGTACGGGAGTTTCGCCATTGGCGCCTCCACACATGATCTCAGATCCTTTCTTTCCTTTGCTGCAACCCGCGAGGAGGAGGAGGGTGACAATACATAATGCAAGTAATCGCATAATGATAACAGGTTTTGTTTGTTAGACTATGCCCTTGACAGTACAGTACCGTCAGGCGTTGCAGCCTTCGTAAGATTTTCAAATATGAGCTCACTTATGTGGATCAGTGGCGAGCGCAATAATGTCGGCACCTTCGATTATCTTTTTATCGTATCCTCTGATAGCAGTATTGATCATGGCCAGACCGAGCTCCCTGAGTGTGCAGTACTTGCCGGGGAAAAATCGCCGGCCGATAGGGTAGAACCAGTTGATGTATTTGTAGATGGTTTTCGTGTTATTCAGTCCTGGTGTGGGTTTCATGAATCCCGGCCTGAATGCGTACACGGCCTTGAAAGGTAGTTTCATGAGGTGGTTCTCTGTTTGGCCTTTGATCCGGGCCCAGCGAATGCGGCCTTTTTCAGAGCTGTCTGTGCCTGCGCCTGAAACATAACAGAAGATGGATTGCGGGCTGGACTGCAATAGCACAGTGGCTACATGCATTGTGAGTGTATAGGTGGTCCTGTAATATTGTTCTGCGGGAATGCCTACAGATGAAATACCCAGGCAGAAAAAACAGGCATCGATATCCCTGAACTGCTCTCTGATGGGGAACAGGTTGAAGAAATCCTGGTGAACGATCTCTTTTATTTTCGGGTGATCGATACCGGTAGGTTTACGGGTCAGTACCAGGATGGAGGATATACCCGGATGAAGGGTGCATTCGTGCAGAACGCCTTCGCCTACCATGCCGGTAACGCCTGTGATCAATACTTTGAGGCCATCACTCATGCGGATGAATTTATTGCTAATGTAATCAATTAAACCGCTAATTGATTTTCAAGAGGGGTAAATGCAAAGGCCCCTCCGTGAGGAAGGACCTTTGTGTGCGTAGGAGTATGTTCTGTATCGTTTACCGGGGCATAGCTCAATAATGATTGTAAGTGAGTTGGCGTTTGTTGCTACCATCTGCATTCATGATCCAGAAAGTGCCATTCTGTTTATTGTCATCCACGAAGCCTTCGCTGAACTGGTTGTAAATGATCTCACCTTGTGGGGAGATGGCAAAACTGGTCACTTTTGCATCCACGAGGGGCGTATTGTTCCCTGCTCTCACCAGTTTACCACCATAGGCGTAATAGATATTCCCATCGTGGTACCGGAGATTGACCCTGAATTGGTTGGGATCCCCGGCAACTTCTGATCTTATATCATTCCCATCCTTGTCCATGGACAATATCTCCATTTGATTGTTGGTGTAGTAGAACCTGTTATTGGAGCCGAAGGTCAATTCCCTGAAATTCCCCTGTTTGATCTCTTTGCTGCCACTGGCATCCAGGGCTACACTGCGTATAGCGTAAGTGCTTGATAACATCGTATGCAGATACAGGGAATCACCGGTGGCATTGAACATGGGAATTCCGGTAACCGATCCCTGGTAAAGGAGTTGCTTATTGGAAACGGCCATTGTGCTGTTGTTGAAATCGGTCAGGTATACATTTCCCGCTTCCAGCCAGGCAAACCTGTTCCCATCACGGCTCCAGGCTGCTCCAAAGAAAGGAATGGCCAGCGATCTGGTAAGCGAACTGCCATCTTTCTTCAAGAAATACTGACCAACGGAATCAGACTTGATCTCGTACCGTTTGCTCAGACAGGGAGTGGTTATGATGCCGGCGATAGGCAGATAAGTGAAAGAGAATATTTGTCCGCCGGGATGCCATACGGGGCCTGAAAATGCCTGTGGTGGAATGTATGGACTATCGCCGCAACCACCACCTTCTCCATCTTTATTTTTCTTGCTACAGGAAAAGAATAAGGCAGCCGTAGTCAGCAGCAGTACTATACGCATAAGAACAGTTTAACAGGGTGTATAATTTAGTGCTGCATTCCTGACAATTCAAATTCCCAAACCGTTGCGGCATGCAGTTTATCGTCAGGATATTTTTCTGAGAAAGAAGAGGCGGTAGCTGAGCTCTTCTTCGGCATATAGCTCAAATCCAAAGCGTTGATACCAGGGCACATTCCCGGGGGTGGAGGTTTCCAGGTAAACGGGGCGCTGCATTTTTTGGCTTTGCTGCAAGAGCTCCTGCAATAGTTGCTTTCCGATACCTGCTCGTTGAAACCCTTGCTGCACGCCGATGAACCAGAGGTAGAACATATCCCCGGCGGGATGGTGCTTCTTGATCAACTGTTCCCTGGCCACCACTTTGATGGTGCGGTTCAACCCAAAAACGGTAAAGGCCAGCCGGAGGTCCCACCAAATGCTTTGAAAGGTAGTTTGTTTTTTATCGGGGTAGAGGACCAGTGCGCAGGCTTTGCCACAATCCGAGAGGTAGACATCCCCAAACCGGAAACAAATATCGAAGGAATAAGCCATGAGCTTCCGGATACGCTCTGTTTTATGCTTGTCCTGTGGGATCACAAAATTCACACTCCTGTTGTCGCTGAAAGAAGTTGTTAGGATGTCCGTCACCGTTTGTTTGTCGGTTTTCTCCGCTTTGATCATTTCCGGTTATTGAGGTAAGCAAATTTTCTTCAGTGTATGAAGATATCGATTTGTTGCCTCCGGAACTGTTTGTAATGCCCCGACATCAGATTAGCTAACAAAAGTCAATCTGCCAGCCCCAGATCGATGGCTTTGCGGATCAGGGCAGCGGCATTGTTCACTTGCAATTTCTGGATAAGATTGAACCGGTGGTTCTCGATGGTACGGACGCTCAGTGAGAGTTTGTCTGCAATTTCCTGGTTCCTCAATCCCTGTGCGATGAGCTGGAGTATTTCTTTTTCCCGTTTGGTGAGACCCGGTGTATACCGGCTGGGTTTACGGTTGGTGAGCATCTGCTGAAAGAGCTGTTCTTTCAGTTCACTATGGATGAATTGTTCTCCTTCCATTACGGTATCGATGGCAGTACGGATGGTATTCCCGTCCGCTGTTTTCAGCAGGTAGCCCATGGCGCCGTTCTGCAGCATATTGCGGACATAATGCTTCTCTTCGCAATTGGTGAACACGATCACCCGGATGGAGGGCCAGTTTCCGAGTACGCGCTTACAAACACTGATGCCATCGGTGCCGATCAGTTGTATATCGAGAAAAAGGATATCAGGTTGCTCCGATTGCAGGGACTCCAGTAACTGGTTGCCATCTGTATAAGTGCCCTGCATATGGATATCCTGGAAATCCGACAATATCATGCGCAGCCCGTTCAATATTGCGGGATGATCATCCAACGCTTTGGCAGTGATAAGCCTGTCTC
>JAGIAP010000314.1 GCA_017744805.1 Chitinophagaceae bacterium
CGCCAGTGTAGACCTCAGCAGTGGTCAGTATTTCAGCGTCGCTACCGATCTGAAAGTACCTGGCGGTATTGCAGGCAATACACTCTGGCTCCGTGCAGACTATGGCACATCTTCCTCCGTTGATGGAAGCGCTGTCAGCGACTGGAACGATTACGGTGCCGATATCAACAATGCCGTGCAGGCAACTGCTGGCAGTCAACCGGCCTTTGCGAACAATATCGCTGCCAATATCAACTTCAACCCGGTGCTGACCTTCAATGGAACCAGCCAGCGTATGATCCTGGACGGTACCAAACTGCCATTGGGCACGGTGGGAAGAACGGTGTTTGCCACAACGGCCAATGCCGCCCTGGCCAACAGGGGGTTGATCACCTGGGGCGATCCACTGGCAACCGGTAACGGAACCAGGTACACTATGGAGCTCGGTGGCAATCAGCGCTCGCTGGAAATTTCCAACAGCCGTTATGGCAATACTGCCACCAATACGCTGCTGCCTGGTATCACCACCTTCACCAATGCCGCCAATTCTACCAATGCTGCCACGCAGATGAAGGTGAACGGGGCCGGTATCACCAATTCATTCCTTAGTGTGGGCAACCAGACACTCAATACCATATCGCAACCAACTGCCTTCATCGGTGACAATGGTGTGGGTGGCGGAGGCTTCCTCTATAGCGGATCACTGGGTGATATCGTGGTATACGACAGAGCGCTCACCGCGGCAGAGCAGCAACGTGTTGAGACCTATATGAGCCTCAAGTACGGTGTTTCACTCAGCCAGGCTGTTGCAACAGACTATCTGGCAACGGATGGTACGCCCATATGGAATGCTACCACCAATGCTACGTATAAGTACAGCATCACGGGTATTGGTCGTGACGACCTGGAAGGCCTCACGCAAAAGCAAAGCCGCAACAGCGATACTACGCGCCTGCGCCTGGCCATTGGACTTGGGGCCCTGGCCGAGACAAACACGAACAATGCCAATAGCTTTACCGCGGACAAGTCTTATCTCATCTGGGGTGACGACAATGCTGCTACTTCATTCAAAACAGTGGTGGCAGGAACACCATCGGTCAATTATCGCATGACGCGTATCTGGAAAGTGCAGGAAACAGGAACTATCGGGGAAGTGGAAGTGGCGGTGCCTTTCGATGCATTGCCTAACCCACGCCAGTCGTTCCTGGTAGTGAGCAACGATGAAACATTCGATAATACCGATACCTATATTCCGCTATATGATATCACGCTGAATGGCAAGAAACATTGGGCTGCCAAAGTGGACCTCAGCAGCAACCAGTATTTCACCATCGCGGCCTTTATCAAATCGCCCGGTGGTGTGGGCGCTACTAATCTCTGGTTGCGCGCTGACAAAGGTATTCAGAACAATACCGATGGCACACCGGTGGATTTATGGGTTGATTACGGTAATGAGGTCAATAACGCCAACCAATATACGGCAGGCACACAACCGGTATTCAACAACAATGCTACAGCAAATATCAACTACAACCCCGTGATGATGTTCAATGGAACCAACCAGCAGATGAATATCGATGTCACCAAACTGCCTACCGGTGGAATGGCGCGTACCATCATCGGTTCTGGTGTGTTGAACAATGTGTCCGGCGCAAAATATCTGATCAACTGGGGTACAGGCGTTGCCAACCAGGGATCAGGATTGCTGAACTCCACCAGCGTGGGTATGGTAACCGGTTATGGAAATGAGGTGCAGACGGCTGCCGGATTCTGGCAGGCCAATATTGTGAACGAGATGTTCGGTACCTATGCAGGTAATAGTGGATTAGGTTCATTGTACAGCAAGGGACTTGCAGTTGCCACTCCATCCAACAAGGCATGGATAACAGGCACCACTTCGGCAAGGATCGGTAACAGCATCTGGGGATCTGAATTCTGGAGCGGACCTATTTCCGAACTGATCGTGTTCGACAGGGCTCTCTCAAATGTGGAGCGCCAGCGCGTATCTACCTACCTGGCTATCCGTAATGGATATACGATGGATCAGACAACGCCTTACCGCGATTACCTGAATACCTCCGGCGACGTAGTATGGAATGGAACGGCCAATGCCACCCATAACCAGAATATTGCCGGTATCGGTAGGGATGATATCGAAGGACTGAACCAAAAACAAGCGAAGAGTATCCAGGCAGGAGCCATCCTGGCGGTAGGTCTCGGGAATATCGCAACAGATAATCCGGCCAATGCCAATAGCTTCTCCGTTGATAACTCCTATATGATCTGGGGTAGCAATTCAACAGCGCTCACCACTACTGCCACCGACCTGCCTGCCTTGTTCAGTCAGCGTCTGACGCAGGAATGGAAACTGGGCATGACCAATTTCAACAACCAGATCCAGCCTGTGGCCATGGAGTTCGACCTCACCGGTATCACGCATAATGGAAAGGACCTGGCAGATTTCACCCTGCTGATCGATAATGATGGTGATGGTAATTTCACTACAGGCACCATCACGCAGGTTCCTGCTACAGCCTGGGTCAACAATAAGCTGAGCTTCAGCAATGTTTCTGCCCTCAGTAACAATGCCGTGATCACCGTGGCTTTCGGTTCGCAATCACTGAGGTTGAATGCCAAAGCTATCCTGCAAGGCGCATGGAACGGCACCAGCATGAATACCGGACTGAAAACCGCAGCAGTGCTGCCGGCTACTGATCCGTACAATCTCAACACCACACCTTCCGTATCGCCCAATGCCACTGCTGCGCAAGTGGTGGACTGGGTGATGGTAGAGTTGCGTGATGCTGCCAATCCTGCAACTGTGGTAGACGCGAGAGCGGCCTTACTGCTGAGCAATGGCAATATCGTGGATACCAATTATACACAGCCGCTGGCCTTCTACAATGCGCCTGCAGCCAACTATAAGGTGGTGATCCGTCATCGCAATCACCTGGGCGTGATGACGCTGAATGCGGTTGACTTCAGCACAGGAACAGGAACAGTCGACTTCACACAGAGCGCTACCGCCACCTATGGCAACTACGCACAGAAGAACCTGGGCAGTGGTGTGATGGGCCTCTGGGCCGGTGATGTAAATGGAGACCGTACCATCAGGCACTCCGCACTGCCATCGGATGCAACACCGGTAGGCAATGCAGTGCTGAACCATGCAGGCAATACAACACAATCCCCTGCATACACAGGCTTCATCAATGTGTACAGTCTGTTCGACCTGAACCTCGATGGCAGGATCTATTACTCCGCCACTCCATCCGATCATGCGATCATCATCAGCAATGTGAAGACGCATCCGGGTAACAGTTTCGGTCTGTCATCTTACATCATCAAGGAACAATTACCATGATAAACAACCGGGCGGCCATCCCTGGCTGCCCGGTTGTACTATAAATCTGAATATGTATGAAAAGGATCATAAAGAATATATCACTGCTGGCGGGCATGCTACTGGTATACCAGCAACAGGAGGCCCAGGTGCTGAATGTAACGGTGGTCAATGCCGGCGGCAACAAAGTGCAGATAGTAGGTACGGCTACGGCGCCTGGTTTCGACCTGTCAACCAGCAATGGATGGGGGCCGATGAACCTTACCTGGCGTATCCCAAAATCTGCCACCACCACACCGGCGCCTACCGTAACACCTCCAACGGTAACGCCTGAGGTAACGGCCGAAGCATCTGCTTTCACCGGCGCCAATCCGCGGAATGCTTTCGATGGAGGGCTCGATCTCACCATGTTCGACCTCACCGCTTTCGGTGAGCCGGACGATCGCTACTGGTATTTCCAGGTGACGGGAACGGCAGAGACCGTGCAGAACCTAAGCACGGGCAGTACTGTATTATTGTATGAATTCGTTTTGCCTCCCAGTTGGGCATGTGCGGCCTGTGTGGAGCTGCTCACTTCCGATGTGCCGGGATTGCCCTTCAGCACAAGGTCGTTCATAGACAATGCTTCCCTGGGAGTGGATGTGCTCAACCTCGTGACCAATATGGCGCCGCTGCCTGTTAGGTTCATCAGCTTTGAGGCCGCTAAGTCCGGTGATGATGTGAAGCTGACCTGGAAAGTGGCCGATGAACATCAGGTAAAAGGATATCATGTGGAGCGCAGCGCAGACGGCAGGAACTGGACCACCATCGGTTTCGTTCCATTCAATCCTGCACCAGCTACAGAGAAGCTCTACACCTTCAAAGACGGAGATCCGGTTACTCCTGTCAGTTACTATCGCCTCCGCCAGGAAGATCTGGATGGCAGGATCAAATACTCTGACCTGAGGTTTGTACGGTTCGACAGGGAAGGGCTGGAAGTAAGGCTGTACCCCGTTCCTGTGACCAGCATACTGAAACTGAATGTGCAGTCGCCTGTGAGTGGTGCTGCCGTGATCAGGATCACCAATGTGTCTGGCATCACTGTAAAACAATTCAAGACGCAGTTGATCCGAGGCGGCAAAACAGAAGAGATAGATGTGAATATATTACCTGCAGGTTCTTATTATATCGAGATCCTCGGAGCTCAGTATAAATGGACGGGCAAGTTCATCAAGAAATAGGCAAAGGACGGTTTATATCACACAAGGATCACCAGCAATGGTGGTCCTTGTTCTTTTTCGGCCTCTTCTTTTCCTACTCTGATCGTAAACTCTTTACCGGGTTGGCCAATGCTGTTTTGATGGTCTGGGCTACGATCAGCAGAATAGTCACCAGCAACAATCCCCCGATGGTGACCAGGAAGGGTATAACAGTGATGTCTATCCTATAAGCATAGCCATCGAGCCAGTGATGCATCATCAAATACGCGATGGGGCAGGCAATTATTCCGGCCACCAGCATCACGCCGAGGAATTCTTTCAGGAATAAGCTGATGATCCCGAAAACAGGCGATCCCAATACTTTGCGTACACCGATCTCCCGCATTCTTTTTTGAATGCTCAGGGATACCAGTCCTGTCACGCCCAGCAATACGATGATCACAGACAATACCGTGGCGGTATAAGAGGCTTTCTGCAAGCGGATCTCAGAGAGGTAGAGCTGTTTCAGCTTATCGTCCATGAACTGGTATTCGAAAGCCGATCCCGGCATATTGGAAGCCCATTGTTTTTGAAGTGCTTCAATGGAGCCGGCGATATCGCCCGGTCGCAGTTTGAAAGAAAAATACCGGTATGATTTAGTCAGGTTCACATGCAGGAACACCAGTGGTTGCATGGCTTGTTGCATGGAGCCGAAATGAAAATCCTTTGTGACGCCTGCGATAGTGAAGACAACAGGGGATCCGGCGAGTCTCACCTGCTTACCGATCGCATCCTGAGGATCGGCATAGCCCAGCGCTTTTGATTGCAGTTCATTCACCACCACTTTGAAACTATCTGCCACGCCTCCTTCAGGGGTAAAGAAATTTCCGGCTGCCATCGGCATATTGTAGGTGCTTGCATAATGTTCGTCGGTGAAAAGCATCTGTGCCGTTTTGGTGTTAGTGGAGTCTGCTCCCTGGTTGAACATATCGGCGCTTCCGGAATTCTTTCCATCCGGTAGCTCATAGGAGAGGGTGAGCTCCTGCACCTGTGGTAATTGTTTGAAGCGATGACGGATATCCTCCATCTTTTTCACTCCATCAGCCGTCCAGTCCCTGGGTACCTGTGCCGCTATCACATATTCTTTATCGAATCCCAGGCTCCGGCCCAGGAACAAATTCATCTGCTGGCTGATGATGAAGGCTGCGATCAATACTACGGCGGCGGTCACAAACTGGAATCCCACAAAGGATTTGCGTAAAAAGATATTCTCTTTGATACTGGCCAGTTTCCCTTTTACCGCATCCACGGATTTGAGGGAAGACAGTACAAAAGCAGGGTAGATGCCCGCCAGCAATCCGGTAACCAGTACCAACGTTGCCGGGTAAGCGATAAAGTAAACCGGGAAACTGCTCAGTGCGGGTAGCTTGGCGCCCAGCATGCTACTGAAGAATGGAGCGGCCATTACATAGATCACCAGTGAAAGTAGGGTAGCGAGGAATACCAGCAGGATGGATTCTACCAGGAATTGTCCGATCAGTTGACTGCGCATGCCACCAATCACTTTCCGGATACCGATCTCCTTGATGCGGGAGGAAGAATGACTCACCGCCATATTGATGAAATTGATCAATGCCATCAGCAAAATGAACAAGGCCGTGGCGGATAGCGCATACAGCATTTTCCTGACGAGCCCATCATCGGCAGCGAGATAATATTCTTTGAGTGAGACCACATAAGGCTGAAGGTTCTCTGCCACAAAAGGAGGTGCATATTTTTTCACAAGGGCCTCCATGGCTCTGTCTACTTCGGCAGGGGATACACCCGGTTGCAATTCTACATATCCCAGGAGATAGGTTCGGTCCCATCCTTCCACCTGGCGGTTGAAGAATTTTGAAGCGGCGAAGGGCAGGAAGACCTGGTTACGGTTATCGTCGTTCACGGACATCACAGAGTTCTGCGGTTGGTCTGCCAGCACGGCCGTGATGATGAAATCATGATTGGATCCGGAAAAATTCTGGATGCTGAGCGTTTGCCCGATCACATCCGTGGATCCGAAATATTTCTTAGCGAGATCGGAAGTGACTACCGCAGAGAACGGGTCTTTCAGTGCAGTGCCAGCGTCCCCGGCCAATAGTTTGAATCCGTACATGGTGAGGAAGGTACTGTCGCCCACCTGGATCCCTTCCCTGAAAACCTTATCGCCTTTGGATACATTGGACGTGATGCCATCCCAATGATAATGATTGGCCACCAGTTGCGGGTATTCCCTCTTCAGTGCCAGCGGTAGCGGCTCTGCGGTGGTGAGCGAAGGCCCCATGGAAGGATCCTTCCAGCGGCTTTGAATGATATATTGCCTGTCTGCATGCTTCAATTGTTCATTCACCTGCAATTGGCTCCAGACAAAAGCGCCTACCAGTAAGGTGAAGGCGATGCCGGCCGAGCCGCCGACCGCCCAGCGCACCACGCCGTCGAGCGGGCGCAGCCCGTCGAAGGTCACCTGGAC
>JAGIAP010000315.1:0-2787 GCA_017744805.1 Chitinophagaceae bacterium
TTTTACACCAACGAAATAAAATGCCCGGCAACTATCTATTGCCGGGCATTTTGTTATGTGGAAAGAAATGAATTTGATAATAGTCAAGACGTGACACCACCCTCTGAAATAAGACATGTAAAAAACAGACCTGGCCAATCTTTCATAAACGTTCTATAGTAGTTGAGCAGGCTGTTCAAACGTTTACAAAAAGGTTCAAAATGATGCCAATAAAAAAAGCGTTGCTTTTAACTTTTAAATAGACTTCTCACCCAGATGCATACCTGTAATTTTCGGTAAATTGAATTGCATGCTTTATTCTTAATCATTAAATCTATCTTGTATGCCTTATGAACAGGTCTTTATTGGCGATATAGACGCCTCGCCCGTTACATTGACGGATTCCAAAACCATTTACCCGGAAAACAGACAGGGCACTCTTGCCAAAATTATTGCTCTTCCTCCAGGAACAAGCGCGGATGGCATTTTCTATTTCTCTGTAAATGGAGAATATTATGAAAGGGTGATCGAAGGCGTATACAGGGCTTGCTGGGCCAATATTATTGCAGGCTCCGATATGACCACATTGATACAAACCGTGATCAATGATGCCAGGGTAAAAACCCTACTTTTTGATGACCCCGGAGGTGTAAGTATTATCGTGAATGGTACACTTTCCATACCGGCCGGAAAAGTGATTGCTTTTGCCAATGGAAATACACTTACAGGAACAGGGACTGTAACAGTGAACGGTCTGGTAGATGCAGGCCCCTACAAGATCTTCGACGGCAGCCTGACCGTTGGTTCTATCAATGCAGCCAACACTCCACTCTATCCGGAATGGTGGGGAGCCGTAGGAAATGGAACAACGGACGACTCCGGTGCATTCAACAAATTATTCCAATCGTGCAACAAAGCCAGGGGGATCACAATCAGCTTGCGCGGTGTAACCTACCTGATCAACCAGGAAGTGACCGTGCCTCCCCTTACTGCCGGTACAAATATTATCAGGTTCGAAGGGAATAGCACCACACTTAAAACAACATCTGCAATTACGATCTTGAAAAGGATGCCGGCGAACAATGCCACTGCGAAATCAGATATCAACAACACCACCATTCAGGTAGATGGGATCATTTTCGAGGGATCAAGTCTCGCAGGTCAAAATGCATTGGTAATTGCAGCCACTTACAATTCAGTGGTCAGTAATTGTAAATTCCACTCTTTTGATATCGGACTGGATCTTCAATTTTGTTTGAATGCAACTGTTGAACAATGCAACGGGCATTCCAATCTGACCTATTCATTTACAGCAAGGACAGGCACTTGGAGTAATGTAATACTCGGAGAAACCCAAAGCAACAATACAGTTTTCAAACAATGCCGGGATTATTGCAATTCAGGGCAAACCTCAGGCTTTTATATCTTAAATTCCGATAGTGTAAAACTTGAGACTTGCATTTGTGAAGGCGCTAATCCCATCACCAATATTCATTTCGAAGTTCAAACAGGAGTTACCACCGTTCAGTATTTTACAGTCGACAATTTGCATGGTGAGAATGTACCAACGGGAGAGCATATCAGTATAAAAGGCGCTGCGCCATTTGTTAGGATAATTTCTCCTTTTATTCAGAATAACACCAATACTTATTACCCATTCCTTGTTACAGCAAAAGCTGCTCCCAACAATGGGAACGGCACTATCCAGATTGAAAACCTGAATTACTGGGCAGTGAACTTAAAATGCAAGAATGAAGCGAATAGTGGAACACGCTGGGTATTTGAGGTATCTCCTGTACTGTCTCAGTTCAAGAACGAAACATGGTTCAATGAGATCTTCGAATCTACACCGCCATACGTTATTCCAGCATCAGGATCAAGATTTGTAAGGGGCTCAGACAATTACTTCAGCGAAATAAGTTCAGAAATCCAACTAAACGCAAAAGGGAGTATTAATTTCACTGGATCAGGTAATTTCACAAACTCAAAAGCATTATATCAGAATGGCTCAATCATAATGGGAGGGAATCAATTTCAGCTTTTGCAGTTTGCGATCCCCGGGCAATACATACAGTTTCAAGGACCACAAAACCCCGTCATCAATTATGCAATGTTTATCTCAAACTCGGTATTCAAGATCCGGAGAGAAGGGGCCAGCATCGTAGATGCGATTGTTATTGCCAGTTCCGGAAAGCTCGGTCTGAACAATGCCAATCCTGCCGTAGGCCTCGATATCGGCTGGACCGACGCTTTAGGCCTGCCTGCCGGAACAACTGCCCAAAGGCCCACAGGAGCAGCACGCTATTTCCGCTATAATACAGAAACCAATACTATCGAATGGTACAATGGCGCTGCATGGGTATCCCCCAACATTGCCGGTCAAGAAGTGTCAACCAATATCCGGACTGTTACCGCTAATACAACTGTCGGTTCTTCTGATTCCACGTTACTGGTAAACAGCAGTGCCGGAAACATAAGTATCACTATTGATCCTGTTAATGCCGCCAAAAAGATCTTTTACATAAAGAAGATAAGTGCGGATCCCAACACCGTTACCATTACACCATCATCAGGAACTATTGATGGCGCTCCATCTCTTGCCATCAATACACAATGGCAAACTGTTCAGGTCCAATCCAATGGCACCGATCTTTTCATACTCTGATCGATACCCGGTTGGCCTATATTGAAAATGGCGCCTCAAAACGAGGCGCCATTTTAATGTTGGAATGACTAATCATTGTAATACATCATACCGGCTTGTTCGCCGTAAACGATCACTTCAATAACCTTTCCAATTCTTTCTCC
>JAGIAP010000315.1:2797-6710 GCA_017744805.1 Chitinophagaceae bacterium
TTCTCCAGTAACTCCTTATTCTTCTCAGAATTCCCCACCAGTTTCACCAGCACCTTCCCATCACGATCTATCAATATCTTGGTAGGATAGGCCTGTACATCATAAGCCTCCAGAACTCCTTTCCCTTTTTCGGTAGCAGCTGTTTCATTCAACACATTCAACCAACTCATCTGATCTTCATCCAAAGCTTTCACCCATTTACCGTACCAAGTTGACGCTTCTCCCCGCTCATTGGACACACCCAATATCTCAAACCCCAGGGGTTTGAATTTTTCATACAAGGCTTTCAGGTGCGGATGGCTCATCCGGCAGGGATAGCACCAGCTTCCCCAAAAATCGAGCAATACCACTTTTCCTTTGAGGGAAGCCAGGGAGATGATCTTACCATCCCTGTCCTTCAATGCCACGGCCGGCGCGTCCTTTCCTGTGGCAATGGTCCTGGCCTTTTCCAATCTTTTGGCAAAAGCGACGCCCTCTGGAGATGCCTTCAATGCCGGCAGCAACTGATCAAACAGCGGACCTGCTATGAATGGATCGATATTGGAATCGAAATATTCCATCAACAATTTCAAGGCGATCCCACTCTTCGGATGCTGTTGTGCGAACTGCAGTTTAGCCGCATCCACATCATCCTCGAAAGCAAAATATTTCCTGTTGATATTCGCTACGGCAATACTGTCTTTGGCCTTATACGCCTTTTCCCTGTCTTTATCGTACAAGGCATTTCTCTTTGCGTAAATGGCTTTGATGGTCCCGGACAATTCCTGCCGGTCTTTATCTGCCGCCGATCCTTTCACTACCGTCTGGATCATTTTTCCTTCAGACCTGGCAGTGATAGCACCCTGATCCAGGTAAAATTCATGCTCATACGGTTTGAGAAGATGGGTTCTCGCATAATGATCTCCTACACTGTCCGGCACTTTCAGAAAAAGCCTGGCACTAACGGGATAGGATATTCGTCCACTGAATTGATAGGCTTGATCCTTCAACTGGCAACTGTCGAGGACCGTTTCATTCATCTGTTTATAACTCAGATATACATACGCGTTCACGGAAAGATCCGGATCGGGCAGGGTTCCGTTCAAAGTAAAATGCTGCGACCAGGCCCACTGCATTGCAGCCATGGCCATGCTTGTCAATACTATTCTTTTCATGTGTGACAGGGATTATTCTTCGTTCCTCGGCATATCAGGATTGAAATATAATACGCTCACAGGGATTTGCAATACATATTTCGGACTATTCGGTGGCAGTTCCACCAATACCTGGTCATTGGCGCCCATCCTTCGGAGCAGCGGCATCTTGCCCGCCGCATTCAGCTTTCTCATATCGAACCATCGCAGGCCACGATAGGCCAGCTCGAATTTCCTTTCCCTGAGCACCCAGCCTAAAGCGATATCCTTATCGGTAGTGGCCAACGGTTGATACACCGCTTTCTTGATCCTGCATTTCCGGATATCGTTTATTTGTGTGAGAGCGGCATCCACATCACTACGCAGTGCAGCTTCTTCAGCAATGATCAGTTTCATCTCTTCCACCGATGTGCCGAAATTGGCGGGCGTTCCATTGGGATTGAAATAAGCATCTCCCCTTTTCTTGAAAGAAAGATCTCCCAACCCACCATAGAGATACAATAACCGGAGATCATTCACATCAAAGGTTTTCAGCATTTCAATGGTAGGGTATTCGCGCATGGAAGAGTTGGTAGAATACCTGGCATAGAGCTCAAAGGGACGCAGGGCCATGGAGGGTATACCCGATTTGCTGGCGATGGTATTGTAATCCAGCAAGGCAGGGGGCATTGTGCCTAATGCTTTTGATGCGGCGGCCGCAGCATCGGTCATCTTGTCCATATAATAATAGATCCTTGCCAGTACGCTGTAAGCTGCAGGCACAGAGCCTCTGTACCGGTTAGCCGCATTACCGGTAGGCAGGTCGGGGATAGCTGCTGTAATATCATCCAGGATATGTTTGTAAATATCTGCCACTGTACTGCGCGGTGGGGTTTCCTGTGAGATATCGGTTGTAGTGATAAAAGGCACTCCCAGATCCTTAGCGGCAGTAGTGGCATTGTAGGGTTTAGCGTAGAGATTGATAAGATAGAAATACTCGAAGGCCCTTCCCAGCAACGCTTCGGCCTTGATCCGCTTTTTGTCGGTTGCAGTTCCGTTCCCTGCCAGATCGATGCCATTCAGCACGGCATTGTAGCGATAGATATTACTGTAATGCTTACCCCAGAAAACCGGAGGCAATTTTTCATCTGTCGTGAACTGGGTAGCCCAGTAGTACACCATGTTTTCCTGGGTGGTGGGCGGCAATGGAGTGGCAGGCATATCCACATCGTCTGCCAGGAGATTCAGTTCCCTGGCCCCACTGGAAGTGAGTGTTTGTCCATTCAGGAAGAGATCGTAATCACTCACGTTGGAAAGGATCACTTTGCCTTTCGGTTCAACATCCAGGTATTTGTTACAGGAGGTGGAAACAGCTATTGAAGCCGCCACCAGTATGAGGATTGGAATTTGTTTCATGAGTCTGAGTTGATGCATTAGAAATTGGTGAAAAGGCCGATGGTATAAGTGGGCACCAGCTTACGACGCAGGTAACTGCCGGTAGCGATACTGTAATGCTCACTGTTCAATGCCAGGGTACCGATATTGGTAGCCTGCAGTTTCAATTCAAAATTGCTGAAGCCAGCTTGTTGGATGGCTTTCACTTTCCTGAAATTGTAAGAGACGGTGATATCCCTCAATACGAAGTAAGCGCCGTTCACCACGCTCCTGTCCTGGTACGAATACACATAACTGTGATAGGCATTGATCAACCAGTACGGATACAGTCCCATCACACTGGTAGTAGCCTCATCTCCTTTTTGTTTGAAATAATTCTCTGCGCCCTGTTGTGGCCTTGTGGCATTCACGGATGTTGAAGGGATGCGGGTTTTGAAGCCTCCATAAAAATCAACCATCGCATACACGTAGAAATTCCCGATATCGATGCGGTTGCTGAGGCCCATCGTAATGGAAGGGATACCATTGCCGTTATACACCAGGTCGTCAAAACCTTCGTCCAACGTACCATAGCCGGGAGATTTTATCTTTCCATTTTTATCGTACATCAGGGGAAGACCGTTAGTGTCCAGTCCTGCATAGCGGTAGCTGAACATAGCCCCAACCGGATACCCTGTAACATAGTTGTTGGAAAGATAACTGTAAGAGACCTGCTTATTGTTCAGGTAAAGATTGGTCACCTTATTGATATTCTTTGAAATGACCAGGCCTGTATTCCAGTTGAATTGTTTGTTGGAGATCCAATCTGCATGCAATGCCAGCTCTATCCCATGGTTACGAATGGAAGCCGCATTCACTACGGCGCTGCTGGCGCCACGGGTAGGATCGATCTGTGAAGCAGCCAGCAGTTCCATGCTTTCACGTTTGTAGTAATCGAGATTACCTGAAATATGTTTACCTATCTGAAAATCCAGACCGGCATTGAGGTTCCTGGTCTCTTCCCATCTCAGCCCCGCATTTTCGAGACTGAACAACTCCAGTGCCGTTGACACCGGCGATGTGCGGAGATTGTTGGCATAATTGGCCACGATCTGGGGAATGCTTGATTTAGAAGTATTACCATTGATACCATAAGCCAGCCTCAGTTTCAGGGTGCTGAAAATATCCTGCTGCTGCATGAATTCCTCTCTATGGATATTCCAGGCAGCGCCAACGGACCATAAAGGCTTGTACCTGTATTTGGGATCAGTACCAAAAAGATTCGACTGGTCTATACGAATGCTGGATGAGAACGAATACTTGCCGGCAAAAGTGTAGATACCGTTGAAGTATCCTGAAATATAACGGTCATCAGCATATGTTTTTTCAAACAGCTTGCTGAAGCTAAGCCCCGGGTTGTCACCTGC
>JAGIAP010000315.1:6720-6985 GCA_017744805.1 Chitinophagaceae bacterium
GCATATTGGGAGATCCAGGTACCGGTCAGGATCTTATTGTAATCCACGGGTTGCTGCAACAGGGTCTGATCGCTGTACCCGAAGGTGGAACTGGTAGAGGACTCGCTGGTGACTTTACGCATCTCTGCGCCCAGTATCATGTTCAGGGTATGCAGGCTGTTGAAGGTTTTGTTATAATCCAGTTGCGCACGGAGCGTATAGTTATAGGTGCTGATGGATTTCTGATTCACGTAGCCACCCCTTGGGATATTGTACACTATTCCTG
>JAGIAP010000316.1 GCA_017744805.1 Chitinophagaceae bacterium
AAGTGGGGCTGCATCCCAGTTGGCAAACAGGGGATAATGAAGAGCTCTTCGAAACAGAACTGGAGTGGATGGAAGATATTACCGGCAGGGCCATCATCCATAGCCGTCAGCATTATCTTCGGTTCACCCTACCTGATACTTTCCGCACTTTACTGAATATGGGCATCCAGAAGGAATTTTCCATGGGATACGGTACCATCAATGGTTTCAGGGCTTCTGCCTGTTCTTCTTTTTATTGGTACGACCTGGAGAAAGATGAAGCTACCACATTGATGCTTTTCCCTTTCTGCTTCATGGATGCCAATGCCTACTACGAGCAAAAATTGACGCCACAGCAAGCATACGCTGAGTTGCTAAAATATTATGAAACGGTAAAGAAGCTCAATGGCATGCTGATAACTATCTGGCATAATTCCATCCTGGGCACGGATAGTGCCTTCGCCGGCTGGCGGGAAATGTTTGAGCTCTTCATGAAAGAGACGGTGTATTGGGATGCTTACTGCGACTGATCTTTCAACAATTCCTGTTTCCTGAATGCATTATTGATCATGTTCACGCCGAAAAGGATCACGGCTCCTCCGATAGCGATGAAGATGGTGAGCTTTTCGTCGAACCAGATGGAGCCGAGGATCATGGCTACTATCGGGTTGATATATGCGTAAATGGATAGCTGCTCTGTGGGCAGGTGTTGCAGTGCATAGAGATAAGCGAGGAAGGAGAATACGGAGCCGATAATTACCAGGTAAGCGAGGGCCATCCAGGCTTGCCAGGGGATGCTGGTGTATGGGATGGTCATGCCCGTACCATTGGCAACGCCGGTAAGGATGAAACCTGAGATCAGCATTTGAAGGCCCATGCTGAAATAAGGATTGAAGGCCGTTGCCTGCTGCTTGGTGTAAATAGTGCCGAGGGCCCAACTCCAGGCGCCTGCAATGGAGAGTAGGATGCCGAAGCGGAAATCCGGGTTCAGGAAATCTTTCAGGTGGTCGTAGAAGATGATACAGACCCCTGCAAATCCCAATAGCAGGCCGATAACGGCTTTTACAGGCAATTTTATTTTGGAGAAACTGAGGTGTATCACTACGATCCAGAGTGGAAATGTGGCGGCGATAATGGCGCCGAGGCCTGCAGAAATATATTGTACTGCCCAGGTAGTAAGGCCATTGGTTAGCGTTATGTTCAGCAGCCCGAGTACCAGGATGGGGAGCCATTCTTTTCCCCTGGGCCATTTCATTCCCCTGGCTGTAAAGTAGATGATGTAGAGAATGCCGGCTGAGAATTGCCGGATGCCGGCCATCTGAAGGGCAGGCATGTATTGAACGCCTTGCCTGGAGGCTATCCAGGTGGTTCCCCAGAGAAAGCACACCAGTCCCAATGCGACGAGCGCCTTGAAACGGGTGCCTTTCCCTTTGAACGGGGTGATTATGTTAGTTGATGCACACATGGATAAGAGTTGAAAGTGCGCACCGCGCAATTTCTAGTGTTTGAAGTGACGCATGCCTGTCATTACCATGGCCAGGTTATGCTCCTTGCAATATTCGATAGAGTCCTTATCACGTACGGATCCTCCGGGTTGAATGAATGCCACGATACCAGCAGCATGGCCGATCTGCACACAATCATTGAAGGGGAAGAAGGCGTCGCTGGCCAACACGGCACCTTTCAGATCGAAATTGAACTGTTTGGATTTTTCAATGGCATGACGGAGGGCATCGATACGACTGGTTTGTCCGCAGCCCTTTCCGATCAGTTGTTTATTCTTCACCAGTGCGATGGCGTTCGACTTCAGGTGCTTGCACACGAGGTTCGCAAAAATGAGATCGGATCTTTCTGCTTCAGTGGTTTCCCTTCCACCGGCTTCTTCCCATTTCTCGTAATTGCCTTCGTCTGGTTGTTGAGCCAGAACGCCATTCAATACAGCTTTGAATTCTTCTTTCTTTTTGAGTGTGCTCAGTTGTTGCAGCAGGATCCTGTTCTTCTTGGATTTCAGAACGGCGAGTGCGTCTTCATCAAATGCAGGTGCGATCAGTACTTCAAAGAAGATCTCGTTGATAGCGTCAGCAGTGGCTTTGTCGATGGCTTTGTTGCAAACCAATACGCCACCGAATGCGCTTTCAGGGTCACCTGCGAGGGCTGCGTCCCAGGCTTCTTTTACAGTTGGGCGGGAAGCGATGCCACAAACATTGGTATGCTTGATGATGGCGAAAACAGGCGTGCCTTCTCCGCTGAATTCATCAATCAGTTGAACGGCTGCGTCTACATCCACGAGATTATTGTAAGAAAGTTCCTTTCCGTTGAGCTGGTTGAATATCTTTTCCAGGTTACCGAAGAAAACGCCGGTCTGATGCGGGTTTTCGCCATAACGCATGATGCGTGGGTTGGGGAATGATTCCTGGAAATAATTGGCGTGTTGCGGGTTGAAATATTGAGCGATAGCTACATCATAGTGGGCAACGATCTCGAAAGCACGTGCAGCCAGTTGGCGACGTTGCTCGATGGTGGTAGCGCCTGATTGTTCGCGGAGGAGTTGTTCCAGGTAAGCGTAATCGCTTTTGGCAGCAACTACAACTACATCCTTGAAGTTCTTGGCTGCGCCGCGGATCATGGAAGGCCCGCCGATATCGATCTTTTCGATGATGAGCTTTTCTTCAGAAGTGGTGGCTACCGTTTCTTCGAAGGGGTAGAGGTCTACGATCACCAGGTCGATCTCAGGGATATTGTATTGTTTCATCTCCTGAACGTCCTGGTCCAGGTCCCTTCTACCGAGGATGCCACCAAACACAGATGGGTGAAGGGTTTTGACGCGACCACCGAGGATGGATGGGTAAGTGGTCAGATTTTCTACCGGCACCACGGGAATGCCCAGTTTTTCAATGAAGCTTTGAGTACCTCCGGTGGAGTAGATGGTAATGCCCTGTTGATGGAGTTGTTGAACAACGGGCTCGAGGCCATCCTTATAAAAAACGGAAATAAGCGCTGATTGAATTTTTTTGGTCATAACATTAATTGATGCGTTCGAAAAAGTATTCAGGTAAGCGATCGTGCGTGTCCCTTTTTGCAGAAGATTGGCGGGCAATTTCTGGCTGAAAGGGTGTTTTAAAAAGAAGGCGCGAAGGTAATTCAATTTCAATAGGCATTCAAAACAAAAGCGCCCTGATTGGCCGTAGAATGGCAGGGAATGCCCGATTTTCGGCATATTTCAAGCCATTTTTGGGTATTCCGGGCCGAATTGGACCCATCTATCACCACCATTCTGGCGGGCAGCCGGGCGAGTAATTTTTCCGGAATGAGGCGTGGGTTATGCGAAACCAGCAGCACATCCGCGGCAGGCATCGGTTCTTCGCGGGCCGGCGGGAGCTGAAACCCGGAATCGACAATGATCATCGTTTTGGGGCCCAGCCTGATCAGGTTCTCATCTTTATACATCCCTTCCAGGTTTTCTTTTCTCCTGATCTCAAATAGATTCCTTGAGGGCCCAAAGCTGTAGAGCTCAGCATTGAAATTGTTTTGAATGGCAGAATCGCCAGCGGAAACGAAGTGGTGGCCAATGATGCAGTCGATGGCTGTGCTTTGTGGTAAATGATAGACAAGCAGGCATTGCTGGTTCCTTATCTGGTAGCCGTCATATGCTCCGATGCTGAAATATCCGATCAACAAAAGCAGTGCGGGGATCACCATTCTTTTTTGTTTATGTAGTAGCCAGATGCCGGCTGCGGCAATGGCGGCATAGAGTAAGATCAGTTGAAGCAGGTTGATATTGATATGAGTGATGCTTGTCAATGGGATCTGGTCGATGCTTTCCACCACTCCGTTCATGATCTTGATAAGCCATGAAAGTATTATCCCTGTTGGATTTGCGAGGATAGGAAGAAAATGGATCAGACATAACAGTATCTCTCCAAGGAGGATAAGGCTGGAGAGTGGGATGGCGACGAGATTGGTGAAAAGGAAGAAAACAGGGAATTGGTGGAAGAGAAAAAGGACTACCGGAAGGGTAAGGGTCTGTGCCGCGATGGTAGTAGCAGTGAGTTTCCAGAGGGTATCGAGCCACCGTTGGGGGATGGTGATGGCATTGTAGACAGTTTGCTGAAAAAGGGCGAGGCTGGCTACGGCAGTGTAAGAAAGTTGAAAGCCTGCATCCCAGAGCCAGTAAGGGTTATAGCAGAGGAGCAGGAATGCGGAGGCAGCCAGGGAATTGTAAATGGATGCTTGTTTGGAAATACTATCGCCAATGGCGATACAGGTGAACATCAGGGCTGATCTGAAGATGGAAGGCGAGCCGCCAGCAAGGAACCCGAATGCCCAGAGGCCGGTGATGATGAAGATGGGGCGAATGATACGCATCCATTTTCGGTTGGCCAGCGGTTTACAGAGCAGGCCCAGGAGCATGTATATAAGCCCGAGATGCAGTCCTGAGATAGCGATCACATGAATGACGCCGGTATTTGAATAGGATTGGATAAGGGATTTGTCGAGATCATCCTTGAACCCGATGAGTAGTGCTTCTGCGAGCCCGGATTCTTTGGGCCCTGGGATAAAGCGTCGAAGAATGTTTACAATGGAATCGCGAAGGATGAACATTGATTTTGTAAGTGCGGATCCGGCTTTTTCGGGCAGGATTTTGAAGTCGTTTTGGGTTAGGTAGGACTGGTAGAAAATGCCTTGTTTTTCGCACCAGGCTTTGTAATTGAAACTTCCCGGGTTTGCGGGGGCTTTCACGGGCTGTAATTGTTTATTGAATAGAATTTTATGACCGTAATATAACCCTGCGCTTTCGGGGTTTTTCTGGAAATAGAGGAGGATGGTGGTGTTGATAGGGATGAGGGAATCTCCCGAAAGGCGGTGGGTGAGTTGTGCGACGGTTTTGAAGCTGCTTTGCTTCTCGGTTACAGGTTCCTCAATGGTAGCGAGGTATGTATACGCTGAATCCTGAATATGAGCTATGGGCGTGGGTTTGATGGCTTGGGACCTGAGGTGCATTCTCCAGGCTCCTGTAGTGGCGAGAAGTACCAGGAATGCATATGCGATAAAATATTTGAATTTGAAAAGTGTTGGGATGGAGGCTTTTGAGAGGCAGAGGATGATGATGAGGGCGATGGCTCCGCTGGATAATAGATAGATTGGTGGGCAATATGTATAGAATTGAATGACAATACCTGCGGAAAATGGGATGATGAGACGCAGGAATGGGGCCTGTTTCCAGGCAATTAAGGGTGCAGCATGCATAATAAATAAAACTGAATTGAGTTAGAGAAATGATGCTGGACCTGGATTTGGCGCGAAAGAACAGATATTTTGGGAGGTATGAGAAGCTGGTTATACCCCGCTTATTTGGCGGGGCAATATACTAAACTAATAGAAAGGTTGAGATTCTTAAGTTCAGGACATTTTAGACCAGCTTAACCCGAAAAACGAAAGAGGATAAGGTCAATGGTTGGTTAATAGTTTGATCGGGACGAAAGCTTTTTTGGCGTGAGTTAAAAACTCAATTCAGAAAAAAATTTCCTCAAGTATTTGGTTGAGCAAAGAACTTGAGGAAATCTGTCGGCGGGTTTTCACAGGAGTATTGGACTTTGAAAAACGGGATGATAGCAACTCTCCGATATCTAATATCAGACAAAAAATGGAATGGGGGCGAGAATGCTGCTTTTATTAGGTACGGGATTTTAGGCGTATAAAAAACGGTACAAAATGCACCGTTTTTTCACGGTATAAAATGGCGATGTTTTTACGGTATTATAGCGATGTTTTCAACGGATTTTGGCAATTTGAATTAACTTGGAACCTTGAAACACTTCACCTTACGGATAATATTAATTTGTAATCATTTGGCTAACACTCATTTGTAACCGAAATGCTGTCTGGTTACGGGTATACTTTTACACTCGTAATTCAATTATTCAATTTTAAACCCCCCTGACTATGACAGCGATTGAAACAAAATCCGTAAAGGTTGGCAAATACGTTGATACTTCCCATGTGAACACTTTGATCAGAAATTATAAGCAAGAGAGGTGGAGGCAGAATAGTGAGCGCCTGGGGAAAGAAGATTCTCTCAGCGTTTGGTTCAGCGTAGAAGAGCTTGAAGAGTTTATTGCCAATATCAAAGACTTCAGAGCAACAGGTGTTAGATTCTATTTTGGTGCTTACCCTAACTTACATATTAACAAAAAAGGTGAAGACGGTCGCCAGACAATCGTTATGGTTGCTACTAAAAACCAGATAACTGAGGAAGGCAATGTTGAGAAGAATATCCACATTTCCACAGAAAGCGGAATTAGCATCCTCGCCTATAACATGGGTCAGTATTGTCCGCCTACATGCCCCAGCACAAGGAAGCCAACAGCCGATGAGGATGATTGGGGTGGCTTAGGAATTACAATTGTCGATAAGGGTGACCAAGGTATGGCTGTAGTATAGTCTTACTCTTCCCTCCAAAATATCTAACCCTTTGCAATGGCAAAGGGTTTTTTGTTTTATAAAACATTCTAAAGGAAATTATGAACTAATTTCTAATTTAGTAGTAATGAATCTGCCTTCATTATTCATTCAGATTATTAGCCTTTTAGTTTCTTCCTCTTTGTTATTCAGAAGGAATACTCCAAGGTTTTTGAAGATTTTTCCTTTTTTCCTGTTGCTTACGGTAATCATTGAAGTAATTGGCTGGCAGCTTGTTGATCGTGAAATCAATACTACTATACTTTATAATGTGTTCACTACTCTGGAGTTTGAATTTTATTTGTTCCTCCTGTTTAATATCATTAGAACTCCTAATGCCAGAAAGGTTATTAAATATTGCTTCTTTGCCTACCCATTATTAGTCGTTTTAAATATTAGCATAATTCAAGTAAATACTTTTCATTCTATTACCTATGCAATAGGATGTCTTCTTATTGTAACAGTTTGCATTTATTATTTCTATGAACTATTCCAGCTTCCTAAATCGGTTGACCTGAAGAA
>JAGIAP010000317.1 GCA_017744805.1 Chitinophagaceae bacterium
CCACTGGGAAGGTTCACTGTTTTACCGAAAGCGGCTTTCACCTGTTTGGTGATACCGAACTGGTCGAAGATGGGCAGGCCATTGTTGTAGTAGGTAACGATCTCGGATTTTTCGGGAGCGATACGTTGGATATAATTCCGGGTATCGTTGAAAAGGTTCCTGTCGTTGACTACGATCCTGTTGAAATCTTCATTGAGCAGATCGCGGAGGATGCTGGTGGTCTTCGTTTGTTCACTCAGGATCTTGGCGGGAGCGATGGAGCCTTTGAGATTGTGCTGGATGGTTTTCCAGGTCTCAACCAGCATGGAAAGGTCTTCATGCAGTTCAGCCGTGTTCTTTCCTTCAGCGGCAGTACGTACGATAACGCCAAAATTCTTTGGTTTGATCGCTTCCACGATCTTTTGAAGGCGTTTACGTTCATCCGCAGAATGTATTTTCCGGGACACCGCAACAATGTCGTTAAAGGGAGTGATCACTACAAACCGTCCGGGGAGGGAAATCTCGCAACTCAGCCTTGGGCCTTTGGCCGCAATGGGTTCTTTGAGGATCTGAACCAGGATGTTTGGCTTACCGCTGAGCACTTCATTGATCTTACCGGTCTTGATGATCTCGGGCTCTACCTGGAAGGTGGCGAAATCGAATCCTGGCTCGGAAGTATCGTTGATACCTTGCTGGGTGAATTTCAATAATGAGCGTGCGTATGGGCTGAGGTCTGTATAATGCAGGAAAGCATCTTTTTCAAACCCCACGTCCACAAAGGCCGCGTTCAAACCGGGGATGAGTTTTTTAACTTTCCCCAGATAAAGATCACCTACAGCAAAACTGCCATCCGCTTTTTCGTGATGAAGTTCTACCAGCTTCTTGTCCTCTAATAGGGCTATCTCTACCCCCTGAGGCGCAGCATTGATTATTAATTCCTTATTCAAGCGTAAACATTTACCGTCTTACCAATCACCACTACAAGGAAGGTTGCTGAAGAGGTATTAATTGTCAGATATGCTTACTGGGCGGGGAAACTTGAATAAATGACAAGTAATGAATTCAGCTAAAAGGAAGAAGGAATGGGCCGGTGATCGCCGGCCCTGTGCAAGAAGAGAAAACTTAGCGATTTTTCTTCTTATGACGGTTCTTTCTCAGTCTTTTCTTACGCTTATGCGTAGCAATTTTGTGACGTTTTCTCTTTTTTCCACAAGGCATATAACACCAATGAATTAAAGTTAACAAATGATTTTTACTGTCTATTGCTTCAGCGCTTTGATACGCTTGTCAATTTCTGAAATGATCTCGGGGTTACCGAGTTTTTTCTTGGCTGCCTCGTACCAGTGAATGGCTTCGGGTTTATTTTCCCTGCCTTCATAGATATCTGCCAGCATCAGTACGGCTTCCAGGTTATCCGGCTCGTGCGTGGCCACTTTGGTGAGGCGTTCGATGGCTTTATCCATCTGACCTGAGATCAAAGCGCCCTGGGCGAGCATGAACTGAGCGTACATATTGGTGGAATCCCTTTCCGCTACTTCGCGGATCTTGAGGATCCCTTCCATTGGATTGCTGCTGATATTACCGAACAGGTAGCAGCTACCCAACCCAACTTTCAGCGAATCATTATTGGGATCCAGTTCTAATCCCTTCTCAAACAACTCTTTAGCCTGTAATGCCATCCATCTTCCGAGGGCTGGATCAGGCTGTCTGCGGATCCCATTCAAAAAGAATTGGGCAGCAAAGGTGAGGTTTTTTTGAGAATTTTCCAATTTAGCTGCTTCTGCCGTATAATAAGCATATGGAAGCAGGGCATGGGCGGAGTCTTTCCAGAACTCAGCCATCTGCCTGAATACCTTGATCTGCTGTTCCTTCACGTCGCCGCGCACAACGGAAGATTCCAGCCGGGTGATATACTCCTGCTGGGAAACAGACAGTTTTTGCCTGGATGCCGAAAGGATAGCTTTAATGTCGATCGCGGTAGAGTCCTGCTGGGTAGAGGCGGTAACAGGTCCTGCCTTTTGGGTGGGAACTGTTCTGCCAAAGAAATAAATCAGGCAGAGGAGGGCCACTCCGCCACCAACGACGATGATCTGCTGCTTTTTCACGAATCAGAATAATTTAGGCAGCAAAATTACATCTCATCGTCGGGGTTTGGTTGATCTTCTTTGATTGATTGTAACTTTTTAACTTCTGCAACAAATTCTTTTGCAGGTTTAAATGCGGGAATGTAATGTTCAGGGATGTGAACCGCAATGTTCTTCTTAATGTTGCGGCCGATCTTGGCGGCTCTTTTCTTAGTGATAAAGCTACCAAAACCACGAATGTAGATGTTTTCCCCCTGGGACAAAGTGTCTTTCACTTCCTTGAACATGGTTTCCAGCGTAACCAGAACATCAACCTTCGGAATACCTGTTTTTTCAGATATTTGGTTAACGAGGTCTGCCTTTCTCATGTCGTTTGAGTTTTAAACAGTTTAAAAATTTTTTTATAGGCTACTGATCACCTCAAGGGCAATCCGCACAAAATCAATTCTTTACCCAAATTAAAAGTTAATTCGCACATTTGCAAGAAAAGTATAAATTATTGATTATGAATTTTCAACATCCCAGGTCCTAAATTGTTTATAGAAACATTCATTTTCAATAAGTTATTTGTTATAACTTGTGCATTGGCGCCCCTGCCCGATTGCTGGCATAAAATTCAAAACGGGAAAGGAGGCCTGCTGAAAACCACCAAAAAGAAACCTGTTTTCGGATGAAACCTGATTTTACCCGGAAATTATTGCAATGGAATAAGGAAAGCAATACGCGATCCATGCCATGGAAAGGAGAGAAAGATCCATACAGGATCTGGCTCAGTGAGATCATCCTTCAGCAAACCCGCGTGGAGCAAGGATTAGCGTATTACCACAAATTCATTGATACTTTTCCAACGGTGCAGCACTTAGCTGATGCACCGGAGAAAGAAGTATTCAAATGCTGGGAAGGATTAGGCTATTACTCCAGATGTAAGAACCTTATCGCCACGGCAAAAAAGATCGCTTACGAGCTGAATGGTGTATTTCCTTCCACGTATGATAGCATCAAAGAACTGAAAGGGATCGGTCCTTATACTGCAGCCGCTATCGCCTCCTTTGCATTCAACCAGCCCAAAGCCGTTGTGGACGGCAATGTGCAGCGGGTCCTGAGCCGATACTTCGGCATCTCAACTCCCATCGATACCACTTCAGGGAAAAAATTATACCAGGAACTGGCGCAGGCTCTCATCGATACCGATCAACCTGCCATCTACAACCAGGCCATCATGGATTTTGGCGCAGTGATCTGCAAACCTCAGTCACCCTTATGCGCAACCTGTATCCAGAACCAGGATTGTGAAGCGTTCAAACATGACCTCGTTAAGCAATTACCCGTGAAAGAAAAAACACTGGTGAAGAGCACAAGGTGGTTGTATTATTTTATTATCGTATCTGAGGATAAGGTGTATATCCGCCAGAGAACAGGCAGGGATATCTGGGAAAACCTCCATGAATTTGTTCTTTATGAAGCTAAAGGCCCCGTGGATACTGCATTTCACGAGTTGCCCTTTCTCACAGACCTCCTTAAGGGAAATCCTTTTTCCGTTGCGCATATTAGCAAAATGTTCCGTCAGCAACTGACCCATCAAACCATTAACGGACAGTTTATTACTATCAACATCCATCAACCCCTGACCACCGGCTCAGGATATTTTCCGGTCTCGAAATCACAATTGACAGATTACCCGTTTCCTAAATTCATCAATATGTTCCTTCAGGAAACCAGCTCCCCGGCACGATTATTTTAAGTGTGAAAATGTTGCCAAAACCTATCCATGGATACCTGTAGAAAGGCCAAATAATTGTGAGAAATATCTCTGAAAAAAATTAACTTTAAAAGCAATTAAAACCGACAGGCGATTCATTAACATTCAAACTTACCATTATGCGCGGTGTAAACAGGGTTATGTTAATTGGAAATTTAGGACGAGATCCGGATGTGCAATACCTGGAAGGTAATATCGCAGTAGCCAAATTCCCGCTCGCCACTACCGAAACTTTCAAGGACAGGGCTGGTAAGCTCATCTCCCAAACAGAATGGCATACAGTAGTACTCTGGCGCGGATTGGCCGAGCTGGCTCAAAAATACCTGCATAAAGGAAGCCTGGTGTATATTGAAGGCCGTCTTCGTACCCGTAGCTGGGAAGACAAAGAGGGCAATAAGAAATTTGCCACAGAAGTGGTGGGAGACAATCTCATCATGCTGGATAAACGTTCAGATTCGGGTGGTTCCTCCGGCGCCCATACACCGCCTCATGGCGAGAATATCGAAGGCTTCGGCAATCACGACGTACCACCGCCAATGCAGGAACCTTCTCCAGACCTACCCTTCTGATCCCTTTTCCGATACAAGTAATATCTTTACAACCCAAATCGCTGATGGGCAGGACAAAACTCTGTTCCATACACGAAAAGCACCAACAAAGCCGTTGTTTTGTTGAGTAAGTATTGATCACGCAAACCCTTTGATTTGGACAACTTTTCAACGCTGCTTTTTTCCGGTGGGCCGTTTCAGCCGATCATGCTGGCTGTAAATGCCCAATCCACTACCATACTGGGCGCAGTCATCCTCATGTTACTCATCCTGAGTTTCTTTGTTTCAGGAGCCAAGCTGGCCTTCTTTTCACTCACCTTCAAGGATGTGAATATGCTCAAAACAAAGCAGGATGCAGGCTGGAAAAGGATCGCCACCCTGCTGGAAGAGCCCAGGAAACTGCAGGCCTCACTCACCGTTGCCAATACGCTGATCAATATCGCCGTCATCGTCCTCGCCAATTACCTCATCAATGAGATCCTGGTTTTTGAGCACCTGGAGGAAGAAGCCATGGTGATAGGGATCGCGAGATGGGTGATCAAAGCCATCATCATCGCCTCACTCATCATACTTTTCGGAGAAGTGCTTCCCAAGATCAGGGCTACACAGAACAATCTCCGCTCCGCTTATGAAACCTCTTTCCTCGTGGAAGTGGTGTACTACGGCTTCAGAAGGATCGGTAGCTGGATGATCAATCTCTCAGACTCCGTTGAGAAATTCTTCGGCGGAAATACGGCCAGGGCCAATATCCAGCAACAAATGGAGGCCGATATCAAAAGATCCGTAACCCAGGAAGGAGAGCAGAAGATCCTTGCGGGCATCAATAAATTCGCTGACATCACGGTAAAGCAGGTAATGCGTACCAGGCTGGATGTAAGTGGCATCGAGAATGGCATCAGCTTCGGAGAGCTTAAAAAGAAAGTGGCGGAGTTGCACTATTCCCGCCTGCCGGTGTACAGGGGAAGCCTCGATGATATCGTTGGCATGGTGCATACAAAGGATATTGTGCCCCACCTGATGGAGCCCGATACCTTCGACTGGCACACGATCCTCCGCACGCCCTACTTCGTTCATGAACAGAAATATGTTGAAGATCTCCTGGGTGAATTCCAGAAAAAGCATATCCACTTTGCAGTGGTGGTGGACGAGTTCGGAGGCACCAGCGGCATCATCACCCTGGAAGATATCATGGAAGAGATAGTGGGGGAGATCAAGGATGAGTTTGATGAAGAAGAATCCTCCAACCGGAAGATAGACGATCGTACCTATATCTTCGAAGGCAGCACCATGATCCATGATGTCTGCCATACCATGGGCCTTCCCGCCGATACTTTTGACCAGGTGCGTGGCGAAAGCGATTCCCTGGCAGGGCTGGTACTGGAGCTGGCCGGAGAGATCCCGAAAGTGAATGACACCATCAATGTAGGCGATTTCGATTTTGTGATCCAGGAAATAGACAGAAACCGAATCAAAAAAGTGAAAGTAGTGGTGACCCCACAAGTTATATGAAAGCAATAGCCCTCCTAAGCCTCGTCGCCTTTTTCGTGATCAGTTGCAACAGCGAGTTCACACCCAAAAGAAGAGGCTATTTCAGGATCGATTTTCCCAAACATGAATACCGTGTATTCGATCAGCCGGGATATCCCTATACATTCGAGTATCCCGTGTATGCCACAGTGGTAAAGGATTCCACCTTCTTCGAGGCCAATCCTGAGAACCCGTACTGGATCAATATCGATATTCCCCGCTTCGATGGGAAAGTGTATATCAGCTACAAGAATGTTACCGGTAATGACGACTTCACCCGCCTGGTGAACGACGCCTATAAAATGACCTACAAGCATTCCTCCAAGGCCACGGAGATAACGGATTCGGCTATGCGAACTCCCAACCATGTAAGTGGCGTATTCTTCCAGGTAGGCGGCAATGCTGCTACGGCCAAGCAATTCTACCTTTCGGATTCCACCAAACATTTCCTGCGCGGAGCTCTGTATTTTGATGCCACGCCCAATGAGGATTCCCTTTCCGTGGTGAACGATTTTTTACAGGAAGACCTCAAACATATGATCAACACGCTTAAGTGGAAGTAAGGTGGGGAGAATTGCTTAAATTTGCCTCATAAAACTCAATAGCGTGATAGCAGTAGACAATGTTTTGATCAGTGACGACATTGCAAAAGAGCAATTTGTCTGCGATCTCTCCAAATGTAAGGGAGGTTGCTGTGAGGAAGGGGATGCAGGGGCGCCACTGGAAAAGGAAGAGCTGGACCTGATGATAGAGCTCTATCCCAAGATCATTCCCTACCTCACGCCCGAGTCCATCGCTGAGATTGAAAAAAAAGGGAAATACGTTTACCATAAAGAATTCGGATGGGTAACCCCCACCCTCGGAAACGACAATGAGATCTGCGTTTACGGTACACGCGATGAAAAAGGGATCATCAAATGCGCATTCGAGCAGGCCTATAACGATGGCTTGATCGGATGGAAGAAACCTATCAGTTGCCATTTCTTCCCGATCATCCAGAAGAATGGCCGCGATGGCGACTTCGATCGCATGAACTATGAGC
>JAGIAP010000318.1 GCA_017744805.1 Chitinophagaceae bacterium
GTATTGTGCCGGGTATAGTTTTCTGAATTGAAAATAAGTTACGGATACCATAGCGAAGGCGATGATGGCGTCGAGGGTAGGAGCGAAGCCCAGCACTGCCAGTTTGGAAAAGAAGGCAAATAGGATATCGAAGAAAATACCTGCAAACACCCATTCCTTCAACCGGAGCAACCTGTTGGGGGTGAGCAAAACTGCCACACCTGAAAGTTTCGCTACACCGAGGATATATATGAAATGGGCAGGATAGCCGAGCTGTTGAGTGATGTCCCATACCAGCTTATTATGCGTAAGCTCGCATACGCCACTGGTTCCGAACCATAATGAAGTGAGGATAGCGCCTGACCAGTAAATGATGCGTGAAGACCTGTAGCTCATATGAATTTGTTTTAGTGTTGTTTGATGACACAAATTTGCGAAGCTGCAGCGGGCTGGATAAACAGTTTCCCGTGAACCGGACAAAGAAGGGGGTGGAATAGACATTGAGATGGGGCACCGGATCGGCGCTTACTTAATGGCATTTTAATTTCACATTAACCGGCTGCCAAGGTGATGCAGGTAGTTTTGCGTTCATGAAGGAGATACTGAATTATTCATTGTTGCAGAATTCGGTGCAGTCTTGGTTGATAGCGTTGGGAATTGGCGTATCGTTATTGGCGGCCCTCAGGATCATTCAATCGATCGTGATCAAAAAGATCAGGGACTGGTCTGCAAGAACAAGTTCTGGTCTTGATGATTTTATCATAGCGGCTATTGCCCGGTCTGTAATGCCTATGCTGTATACACTGGCTATTTACGGCAGTATGCAGTACCTCACCCTTTCCGGAAAAATAGACAAGGTTGCGCATATGGCCGTGATGGTGGTATGTACTTTCTATGTGCTTCGGATCATCAGCAGTTTTATCGTTTATGTTTTTCAGCGGTCACTGGAAAAACAGGATAATGAACAGCGAAAGAAACAATCACGGGGCATATTGCTCATCATCCAGGTGATCCTCTGGGTGGCTGGTTTTCTTTTCCTGATCGATAATCTCGGATACAATATCACCACACTGGTGGCTGGCCTGGGCATTGGAGGCATCGCGATAGCATTGGCTGCCCAAACAATTCTGGGTGATCTTTTCAGTTACCTGGTGATTTTCTTCGATAAGCCTTTCCAGATCGGTGATTTCATCATCATGGACGATAAACTGGGAACAGTGGAATATATCGGTATCAAAACCACCAGGATCCGTACGCTGAGCGGAGAACAGTTGATCTGTTCCAATACGGACCTCACCAATTCACGGGTACACAATTACAAAAGGATGAAGGAGCGTCGTGTGGTTTTTTCTTTCCGCGTGGTATATGGCACCAGGGCAGAGAAAATAAAAAAGATACCGGCCATGATCAAACAGATAGTGCTGGAGCATTCCGATACCCGGTTCGACCGTGCTCATTTTAAATCTTTCGGGGAATTCAGCCTGGAGTTTGAGGTGGTGTTCTATGTACTGTCTGCGGATTACACGATGTATATGGACAGGCAGGAAGGTATCAATACGAGGATCTATGAAATGTTCGAGCAGGAAGGGATTGCTTTTGCATTGCCCGCTCAACGGATCTTCATGAATAGCTCCAATTAATGTCAGGCAGGTTGGAAGCTCAGCAATTGCAACAATTCATTTTTCGATAATGCAGGGATCAGGGCATTGCCCGTTTTGATCAGGTCGCCGGCAAGGGATTGTTTGGTCTCCTGCATTTGCATGATCTTTTCTTCCACAGAATTGGAACAGATAAGACGGATAGCGATCACTTTCTTATCCTGCCCGATCCTATGTGCACGGTCGATGGCCTGGTTCTCTACAGCAGGGTTCCACCAGGGATCTACCAGGTAAACATAATCCGCTTCCGTAAGATTGAGCCCGGTGCCTCCGGCTTTGAGGCTGATGAGGAAGACCCGCTTTTCTTTGTTGGCCTGAAAAGAGCTTACTACTTCTCCTCGTTTGCGGGTGCTGCCCGTCAGGATCTCATATCCGATATTCCTTTTTTCCAGTTCTGCCCTTATGAGCTCCAGCATCGATACAAACTGCGAAAACACCAGAATCTTATGATGCGGGGATTTGGATTCGATCTGCTCCATCAGGGTATCGATCTTGGCCGAACTATGACCAGTAAGCGCTTCATCGCCCAGCAAGGCAGGCGCATCGCAGATCTGGCGGAGCCGTGTAAGGCCTTTCAATACGTTCATCGGGTTCTTCTTGAGCTGATCGTCCGAGATGGCAGAAACATAATCCCTGAATTCCTTTTCGTAAGCATCGTAGATGCCTCTTTGCTCTTCACTCATTTCGCAATACACTACCATCTCGGTTTTTTCTGGTAATTCGGGGGCCACCTCTTCCTTGCTACGCCGCATGATGAATGGCTTCACTTTTTGTTGCAATTCCTTGGCGCGTTTGCTGTATTTGAAAGTGTCGATGGGAATGGAAAAGATATCCCTGAAATATTGTTTGCTGCCCAACAGACCAGGGCAGGCAAAAGAAAGCTGACTATAGAGATCGAATGTGTTGTTCTCGATGGGTGTTCCCGTGATCACAATCCTGTTCCTGGCATTTAGGAGCCGGACGGCCTTGTAGCGCTGTGTTTCAGGGTTCTTGATGTTCTGGGATTCGTCCAGGAAAGCATAATTGAAATGATAGTCTTTCATGAACCGGATATCGGAAAGCAGTGTACCGTATGTGGTGAGCACCACTTCATAGCTGTGGAACCCTTCTGTGCTTTTGGTCCGGTTGGCACCATGCACGGTCAGTATCCGGATACTGGGCGCAAAGCGCTTCAGTTCCTGTTGCCAGTTGAAGATCAGTGTAGATGGCACCACCAGCAGGTTGGTGTTCTGTTTTACTTTATGCCTTTGAGATAGGATGAAGGCGATGATCTGTATCGATTTCCCCAATCCCATATCGTCTGCCAGGCAGCCCCCGAAGTTGAGATCATCCAGGGCGTTGAGCCAGTTGAGGCCTTCGAGCTGATAGGGGCGTAACACGCCATTGAGCTCTGCAGGCGCTTCGATCTCATGGATCTTGTCGATACCCTGCAATTTGTTGCGGTAATTCCGGATCTCGTTTTCTATATTTTCATCTTGCTGGGCTTCTTCATAGAGCTGTTCAATGGCAGAAAGATTGACCTTGCTGATTCGGATGGTGGATTCATCGATGATCTCTGCATTATTGAAATAGTCGGAGAATTTCCGGATCCACTCTTCCGGCAGGATACCTTGTGTGCCATCATCTAGCTGAATGTATTTGTTATGATTGCGGATGCTCTTGTACACCTGTTTCAGGGATGCTTGCTGTTTGCCGAATTGCAGTCGGATATTGGCATTGAACCAGTTGATGCCTGTCAGTACCTTGATATCGATCTTTACGCGGTGCGGATTCACGCGGTTATTTTCGAGATCGTTGAAGCCGAGTACCGTAATGTTTTCTTTTTCCCAAATTTCAAAAGCCTGCAGGAACCAGTCCTCATTCAGGAAACGATCCCGGTGCAGATAGAAATAATGGAGATCGTTTTCCAGTTGCTCTTCAAAATGCGGGTGTTGGGAGAGCAGCAGGGTAATGAAAGCCAGCTCTGCATCGTCATTGCGTGGCAGCAGCACTTCCTTGCCTTTGGCATTGGTGGTATGGACGAGTCTTTTAGTTCGTATAGGGATCTCCGTTTCTCCGTACCTGATCACGGGGATCAGCATCACATAATTCTTCAGGTCGGAGAGGTAGAGGATCCGCTGCATAGCGGGCTTCGCTATCTCTGCCGTTTCCGCCTCCCTGAGATATCGATAATCGATGAGGAGCGTGTCTTCCAGTTTTTCCAGTAACTGTCCTTTGAAAGCGCTGTACTTACTGGTATGGACCAGGAAATGATCTTTCTTTTTCAAAAGCTCGATCATGCCCAGTGCAGATAGTTGATCGATGAGGTACAAATGATCATCGGCCTGGAGGAACCAGTTGAACCGGAGCTGAGTTTCTTTGAGTGGGAATTCTTTATCGCCAAGCAGGAGTTTGCCCCCGATGGAATAGAAATCGCCATTCTCTGTAACGGTAAGCCTGATGCCGTTTTGCAGCAAAGAAGCTTTGACCGGTGTGAGGGAACTGACGGTGATATTATCGGATACCTCTGGTTTGTGGATATAGAAGCGATAACGGGCCGGGTTCCTGACGATCGCTTTCAATGCTTTGAGATCGGAGCTGGATCGTTTACTGGCCGGATGATCCTGGAATTTGTGAATGGCCGTGAAAAACTTCAGGTGTTCCGGGTCTTCGATGGTCCAGGCCAGATCGAGCGGTGCGATGGCTGTCAGCGGATTCTTGATCTTCCCTTCCTTCGAAATGCCTGCGCTGTACAGTTCTATTAAAAGATGTTTATTGTATTTGTGTTGTTTGAGCACAGTGATGATGGTCCTTCCTTCGGCACTATGGTCTTCCAGCAATACATCTTCAGTGGAAGGGAACAATAATTGGTTCATCGCCATCAGGGCATCCGGGCTAACGGCCTGGAGTGAAGGATGTTTGGGCCTGATCTGAAGTTTATTGTTCTCCCAATGAATGGAAAAATAGTCATCGGGGTTTTGTGCCGATCCCAATCCGTAATCGGCGCCAAATTTTTGTAAAGATCCTTTTCTCTTTTTATCGAAAAAGAAAACGGCAAATTCTTCACGTCTCAGCAAGGCTGTCAGCACCAGGGTTTCGTGTGTGCATAGTAGCTGGTCGCTTTGATGACAGGTACAGGAAATAAGCAGTTGATCGTTTTGCCGGATGACCGTTACCGGAGGGAAAACAGGAAAAGCGAGCTGGTTACGGAAGATGCCGCTATCCTGTTCCAGGAAATCCGGGGAGATGAGCCGGAACTCCTTAGACGCCATGGATTCTGCATCTGTGCTGTATTTGGCAACAAGGAGCTCGTCAAGTTGTTCCAGGGGGAACTTCTTGAAAGGCATTGACTGCCCGGATGGTAGCCCGGAAAAGTTGCCGGATGGATGCATAGGCTGGCAAATATCGGTGATTTCGGGGATCGGGGCGAAGGCGGTATTTTTGAGGCTGAAAACAACATGATATGGATGGGCAATACAGAAAAGATATTTATCCCGGGCAGGAAGTAGCAGTCATTCTCAAGAAGGACCAGCGTAGCGGTAAGCTTACGTACGGGATCGTGAAAGATATCCTTACTTCTGCGGCTTATCATTCCAGAGGCATCAAAGTGAGGTTGACCGATGGACAGGTAGGGCGTGTGGCCGAAACGGAAGTGATTGATCCGGATGAGGAATAATGCCGGTTTGGCCGTATTTTGTAAATATGAAACTTTTGTCCGACAAAGAACTGAACTGGTCCGATATTGTTGCCAATAACAGGATGAACAGGAGCCGCAATGCCAGTGGCGTTAATAGTTATGAGCAAGAGTTGAAACTGAGGCCTGAAAAACTGCTGCATGCATTCATAGAAAGAAATGGAAAAGTGAAATGGCTGGACCTCTGTTGCGGTGAGGGCAGGGCACTGATCCAGGCAGCAGAGTGGCTGGCTGAAAAAAAGATACAGGATCAGGCACAATTGATAGGGATCGACCTGGTTGATCAATTCCATCCGGTGCCCGAACCTGTCAGTTGCCTGAGATTTGAAGTGATGGCATTGGCCGGCTGGATGCCATCCGATCGATATGATATCATTACCTGCATTCATGGTTTACATTACCTGGGCGATAAGCTTTCCCTGTTGGCTGCTGCCTGTAGCTCGCTCACGGAAGATGGCGTATTGATGGCCAACCTGGATCTGAACAGTATCCGGGTGGAAAAAGACGTGAAAGCACAGTATCTCCGGAAAGTATTGAAGGAACATCAGATCGATTATAAGGCCAGGAGTAAAATGATCTTTTGTAAAGGTCCCCGCCAATTGACATTCCAACTTGACTATTTGGGCGCAGATGATCGGGCTGGCGCCAATTACACAGGGCAACCTGCTGTTGATTCCTGGTACAGGATGATCAAATGACCCGGCTATTCTCTTTTATCGTTTTCGCCAGGACGAAGGGCACTGGCCCTGCGGGCGACGGGCATATAAAAATTATAAGCATCCCCTTTTTTGCGTCCCTCTTATTTGGCGAATTTTCTCGATCCTGCCACACAAAGGATCACACCCATGGTGACGACGATCATTCCCGGACTGACTGTCTCCTGCAGCAAACCCGCTGCCAGGGCCAGGCCGAAGAAAGGCTGGAGCAATTGGATCTGTCCCACGGCCGCGATCCCTCCCTGCGCCAGTCCACGATACCAGAACACGAAACCAATCAGCATACTGAAAAGGGAAACATATATCAATCCCATCCAGGCTGAAACACCGATACCTTCAAATGTAACAGGAAGCTTGAAGAGCATAACAGGAATGGTTACGGGTAGTGATATGACGAGTGCCCAGGAGATCACCTGCCATCCACCGATCGCTTTACTGAGCTTTGCTCCTTCTGCATAGCCAAGCCCGCAAACGATCACTGCCAGTAGCATAAGGATATCTCCAACCAGTGATGCCTCGATGCCCTGCGCAATGGCAAAGCCGATCACCAGTCCACTGCCGGGAATGGAAAAGAGCCAGAAGGCCGGTTTGGGACGTTCACCGCCACGCAGCACGGCAAAGAAAGCAGTAGTGAGTGGTAACGTACCTGAAAAAATAATGGAATGTGCTGACGTAACATACTGCAGGGCCAGTGCGCTCAGCAAGGGAAATCCGATCACTACCCCAAATGCCACTACCAGCAGGGAGAATAATTGTTGTTTGGTAGGTCTTTTCTCTTTGAAGATCAATAGCAGGCAGAGGCCCAGGATACCGGCGATGCATGCGCGGGCCATGGTGAGGAAAACGGGATTGAAATCCCGAACCGCCAGCCTGGTGGCCGGTAAGGAGCCACTGAATATCACTAC
>JAGIAP010000319.1 GCA_017744805.1 Chitinophagaceae bacterium
CTGGTACCCTGTGCATCGCCGTAAGTGTTGCCACCGGGGATGGTAGAGTAGATCTTAACGCCGGGAGCGAATACGTCCACTTCTTTTTTACCGTAGTTGGAGAAAGAGGCAGTGAGGCCACCTGCAGCATCATCGCCGCTGGCGCCTACAGTGATCCAGTTTTCTGCTTTTCCACTTCCATTCTGGAAAACAGGGCTGGGGAAGTTGTCTTCTGTATCTACGTCCTTGGCATCATTGCCTGCGGCGTGAACCAGCAGCACACCTTTGCTGTTGGCGTATTGAACGGCTTCATCGATCCATTTCTTGTTGGGAGAGTAATCCTTACCGAAGCTCATATTGATGATCTGGGCTCCGTTGTCCACCGCATAGCGGATAGCGAGAGCGATATCTTTATCGTGCTCGTCGCCATCAGGTACAGCGCGAACGGCCATGATGCGTACGTTGTCCGCAACACCATCCATTCCGATGCCATTGTTACGCACAGCTCCGATGATACCGGCCACGTGCGTACCGTGGAAAGGCGTGTTGGCCATTACGTCGGCATTACCATAGTATTTGTCGTTGATGTCAGATTCGTTGTCGCCGGTGATAGCGCCGCGGAAATCTTCGGGAGCTTTGTCTTTGGCTTCAGCTTTCTTGGTCTCCATGTTCACGTATTCGCCAAAACCATCGAGGAATTCCTTGTTGGTGGTTTCCATCATTTTGTTGGCGCGGAACAGGTAGAGGATACCTGCCTTGGCTGTTTTTGCGGCTGGGGTAGTGGCTGCAAATGTGTCCAGGTCATTTCCGGTGTACACATCTTTTTTCATAGCAGCGCGGATAATGCTATCGCTTTTTTCTGTGCTCGTCAAAGCAAATTTAAGTTGGTAGAGATCTACGCCACCGCCATTATCGCCGGTGATCCTGGCCTTGGCTTTGGACCACATGATATAGGTGATCTTGTCTTCAGCGGAGAGCTTGGTAGTATCTGCGTTCTCGAATCTGTCTTTGTATTTGTGATATACGCGCGCACCTTCGTAGCTGTCTTGTTTCAGGTTGCGACCGTCTTTGTTGCCGAGGAAGTTCCAGCCATGGATATCGTCGATATAACCGTTGTGATCATCGTCGATACCGTTGCCGGGGATCTCTTTGGGGTTGGTCCAGAGAACGGCTTTCAGGTCTTCATGGAGGGTGTCGATGCCGGAGTCGATCACGGCCACCACCACAGTTTTGCCTTTTATGTTTTTGGATTTTACAAACTCATAGGCTTTTTCAAGGCTGATACCGCTATAGCCATCTTTGGCTTTGTCGAGGAGGTGCCAACCCTTGGGTACAGTACCCTGTTTACCACCTTCCTGTTGTTGACCAATGGCAAGCATACCGGTGATCATAAGGGCTGAAGTAAGCCCCATAGTCTTTCCCAATTTCATCATTGTAATTGTTTTATTTGCTATAGCTAACAGATGGGAATAGAAGCACATCCGTTTGCTGTAAGGGGCAAATATCCCCTTTTTTTGCGCTAGTTTAACGTTAATTTTCAAAAGGTCATCAGGCTAAATGTAGGCAATTTGCCTTCACATGTAAAGCAAACTACATGAATGGCAAAAGCTTTTGAAAGAGGTTTGAACCTTACCTCCAGGGGCTGCAGAAGTGAGGTTCAAGTACTGATCCCTGCCTGAAAAGGGTCGAAACAGTGCTGTCTTAGTGCTAACCAAGTGCGGCCTCCCGTTTAAAAAGGGCAAAAACAGTACTGACCAAGTACTAACCAAGTACGGCAGGCCCAATTTGGGAGCTATTCCCAACTCCATTCCCATATTCAAAAGCATGCCAATAAACAGGGCTGATCCTTTGGAAAAGATCAGCCCTGAATTGTTAAAATATGTCGGGGTTTAAGGGGAAACGCTTATCTGCTGGCCGCGCTGGCTTTCCAGCTTGCGGAGGGGCGGATATAGCCCCAGTCGCTCGCCAGTCTGAGCTCAACACGACGGTTCTTGGCTCTTCCCGCTTCAGTTTTATTGTCGGCGATCGGCTTGGTCTGCCCGAATCCGCTGGCATCGAGGCGCAGGCTGTTGATACCTTTCTGAACCAGGTATTGCTTCACAGCGTTGGCGCGCTTGGCACTGAGGTTCAGGTTTCGTTGTGCATTACCGGTATTATCGCTATGCCCATCGATAGCCATCACCAGGTGCGGGTTATTGTTCATGAGGGTCACGATCTCATCGAGTGCTTTCATACTGGAAGCTGTGAGTTTTTCACTCGCATTGTCGAAGAAGATCTGTTTGGCCACATAGTTCACTCTTTCGATGAGCTCCTTCTGGATCTCCGGACAACCGTTGTTGGATTTCGGACCAGCCAGGGTAGGACATTTATCTTCCTTATCCGGAATGCCATCTTTATCCGTATCCAGGAGCGGACAGCCATTGTTTTCTTTGCTGCCTGCCAGGGTAGGACATTTATCCTCTTCATCGTTCACACCATCCTTGTCCGTATCCGGAATGGGGCAACCTCTGTATTTCTGAGTGCCTGGAACATCCGGGCATTTGTCTTCATCATCGGGGATACCGTCGCCATCGCGGTCAGGAGGAGGACAACCGGCGTATTTCCGCAGTCCCGGAACATCCGGGCATTGATCAACTTTATCGGGCACGCCATCGCCATCCCTGTCAGGACAACCACCTGCAGCCAGTGTGCCGGGCTCGTTAGGGCAGGCATCGTCCTTATCGATGATACCATCATTGTCACGGTCCTTCGGTTTGCTCTCGAAGAGTGGTGCCTTGTTGAGCCAGATACCCACCGTAGCGCCCATCACCTGGTTATTGAATTTACCATTGTAGGGGGCGGTGTAGATATCGTTCATACCCTGGCTGAAGAAAGCCGAAACGAAAACGCTTCCGAACTCGAGGCCGGCCCTGGCGTTCACACCATAGTCGATGGTCTTCACTTTCCAGGTTTCGTTCCCTGATTCGATGGGCTGTTCACTTTTCTTCAAACGCACGGCATTGTTGGCTTCCAGCAAGCGTGTTTCCGTGCTTTGCTTGCCGGTATAGAAGAAACCGATATAAGGTCCCGCGCTGAGGAAGAAGCTGGTCTTCCGTCCTAACGGCAACTTATAAGTGATGTTCAGCGGAATATCGATGTAATTGGGAGAGAACTGTTGCTTGAAGGAGAGGCTATCGGTCTGGATGGAAGCGGTATCATAGACGTGCGAGTATTTTCTACCCTTGGTCATATAAAAGATACCGGGCTGAATATGCCAGCGTTTGTTGGCGCTGATCGGGAATTCTGCCAAAACACCAACGTTGAATCCACTTCTACCGGAATAACCTGGTTTAACCAGGTCTGTCCAGCCCGGGAGATCGTTGGTCTCCAGGATCTTGGATTGGTGGGGGCCTCCTGCTAAGGCCAGGCGGAGCTGGCCGAAACATACAGAAGCAAGCACAGTAAAACACAACAGTGTAAACAGTTTTTTCATCTGTAAAATTTTGTCTTGTATAAGGTCGGGATCGAAAGAAAACTTCCAGACTAATAAACTGTTTGCATGACTGTGTTTGGCATGCACTTTGCCTTATAGGGCAGGGGTTAGTTATAATAGTTTGGCCGTCTCAAAACGATATAGGATTTCCAATGCACTCTAACGCTTTGGAGGCCAATCTTATTATATATGGGGAAAAGAATGAGAAATAATGTGAGAAATATCAAGAAAAACACCGGAGCGGCAAACTGTAATACTTAAACGCAAAATTACTTATTTCGATTGTGCATTACAGTTCGCCTTCAGGTATATATAATCAGATGTCAAATTTAATCCCTTGTGCTAAAGGAAGTTGAGTTGAATAGTTGATAGTATTAGTTTGTCTGCGCATATAGGCCTTCCAGGCGTCACTGCCACTCTCACGTCCACCGCCAGTCTCTTTTTCACCACCAAATGCACCACCGATCTCGGCACCTGAAGTTCCGATATTTACGTTAGCAATACCGCAATCACTTCCGGCAGCAGAAAGGAATTGTTCCGCTTCGCGAAGATTGAGGGTCATGATGCTGGAGCTCAGTCCCTGGGGCACACCATTTTGAATAGCTACCGCCTCATCGATGGTAGAATATTTTAATAAGTAGAGGATGGGAGCAAATGTTTCATGCTGTACGATGGCATAGTCTGGTTTCGCTTCCGCGATCGCAGGTTTCACATAACAGCCGCTCTCATAACCAGCGCCTTCCAGCACACCACCTTCCACCACGAACGTTCCGCCTTCCTTCTTACAGGCTTCAATAGCCGAAAGATACATTTTCACTGCATCCTTATCTATCAGTGGCCCTACATGGTTCTTTTCGTTCAGCGGATCGCCGATCGATAATTGCTTGTAAGCTGCCACCAGCTTGGCTTTTACTGCGTCGTACACAGACTCGTGCACGATCAGCCTGCGGGTAGTGGTACAACGTTGTCCGGCAGTGCCCACCGCACCAAACAGCGCACCCAGGATAGCGATATCCAGGTCGGCATCCTTTGAAATGATAATGGCATTGTTACCACCCAATTCCAGCAACGCTCTGCCAAGACGTGCCCCTACAGCCGCACCCACAGCCTTACCCATACGGGTTGAACCGGTTGCTGACACCAGCGGGATACGTGTGTCGGCGCTCATCCATTCGCCCACCTCACGGCCACCTACCACCAATGAACATACGCCCTCAGGCACATTGTTCTTTGCAAAAACTTCCGCCACGATATTCTGACAAGCGATAGCACAGAGAGGTGTTTTTTCGGAAGGCTTCCAGATACATACATCACCACAAACCCATGCCAGCATGGTGTTCCAGCTCCAAACGGCTACAGGGAAGTTGAAAGCGGAAACGATGCCTACCAGCCCCAGGGGATGATATTGCTCGTACATCCTGTGGCCGGGGCGCTCACTATGCATGGTGAGGCCATGCAACTGACGGCTAAGTCCAACCGCAAAGTCGCAGATATCGATCATCTCCTGTACCTCACCATATCCTTCCTGCAGGCTCTTGCCCATCTCATAAGACACCAGTTTGCCGAGCGGCTCCTTGTAAGCACGGAGCGCTTCACCGATCTGCCTTACCACTTCGCCACGCTTGGGAGCTGGCCAGGTACGCCATTCAATGAAAGCCGCCTGCGCCTTCGCGATCACTTCTTCATAATTCTGCTTATCGGCAGCCTTCACCGATCCGATCAGTTTGCCATCGACAGGAGAAAAAGAATCGATCTTTTCACCACCGGCAGAAAGCCATTGCTGACCGGTGGAAGCACCGGAATTTTCAGACTTTATCTTTAAAGAGGAGAGGAAATCCATCATGGGGAATGCATTTTAAGAGGGCGAATTTACGATAAATATATGGGGTGGGTGATTAGGATTGATGGATGAATGTTAAGTGGGGGTGAATGATGATGTTTTTCCGGCCCGGCGGGGATATGTAAAGGCGGCTGATGAAACGAACCACCGCAGGTGAATGTTTTTGGGGCTTGGGTGGGGGAAGATGGGATGGTAGTGCATAGCCGGGCTTCTTCGCTTACGTTTCATAGGCCGTTCTTTACATATCCTCCGGCGGGCCCGGCACACTCAGGGTACATCATTAAGGAAACACTTAAATGCATTCACCCATGATGGATGGGAGGAGGGGGGGAGGGTGTACAGGTGCATCAGCGGAAGTAAGCAGGTGCAGGGGATGCCTGTGTTTACTGGCTTTATGAGAAAGGTGGAAAACTTTGAAAATCCAGAGAGGATAGAAAAGTGCAAATACACTTTTGGAGAGAGAATAAGATGCGGGGGCGTATAAAATAAAGGCAGCCCCAGTCACTATTCCAGGGCAAAGATGTGAAGGTTAGCCCCATTATTTTTTAACCAGCATTATACCGGGATTGTAAATCAAACGCGGAAAACCGGGAACTGATCTGCCGCACTCCCGGGGAGAGGGGGCAAAGGGTTGGGCAAGATCGGCCTTTGAAACGTAAGCGAAGAAGCCCGGCTATGCACTACCGTCCCATCTTCCCCCACCAAAGCTCAAAAACATTCAACTGCGGTGGTTCGTTTCAACAGCCGTCCTTGCCCAACCCTTTGCCCCAAAAAAACTCAATATTGTTCCTGATCACTCGGGAAATCGTTTGATTTCACGTCCCGGATATAATGCTGCACCGCCCCCGTGATCTGTTCGTGGAGGTTGAGGTACTGCCGGAGGAATCTCGGTTTGAATTCGGTATTGATGCCGAGCATATCGTGCATCACCAGCACCTGGCCATCGCAGTGTTTTCCGGCGCCGATGCCGATAGTAGGCACTATCAGGCTTTCGGACACTTCTTTGGCGAGTTGTGCGGGGATCTTTTCCAGTACCATGGCGAATGCGCCTGCTTCTTCCAGCAGTTTAGCGTCGTGGCGGAGTTTGTTGGCTTCCGCTTCTTCGCGTGCGCGTACGGTATAGGTGCCGAATTTGTAGATGGATTGTGGCGTCAGTCCGAGGTGTCCCATCACGGGGATGCCAGCGGCCACGATACGCTTGACGGATTCCAGGATCTCTTCGCCGCCTTCGAGCTTGACGGCATGCGCGCCGGTCTCTTTCATGATGCGGACAGCAGAGATCAGGGCTTCTTTGGAATTGCCCTGGTAACAACCGAAGGGAAGATCCACCACCACCAGTGAGCGGGATACGCCACGGATCACGGAGGAAGCATGATAGATCATCTGGTCGAGGGTGATGGGAAGGGTGGTTTCATGACCCGCCATTACATTGGAGGCGGAGTCGCCCACCAGGATAACGTCGATGCCTGCTTCATCGAAGGTCTTGGCAAAGGAGAAGTCGTAGGCTGTGAGCATGGAGATCTTTTCGCCATTCGCTTTCATTTTCTGAAGCGTGTTGGTAGTGATCCGCTTGATTTCTTTGCTGATTGACATAACTGGAGTTTTTAGCGTTGAGCGGGAGGGAATATGGT
>JAGIAP010000031.1:0-15575 GCA_017744805.1 Chitinophagaceae bacterium
CGGTATGCCTCATAATCCCTATTCTCATCCAGCATTTTATCACCGGTCAACCAGGTGATCCAACTGAGATTATTTTCGATCATCTTTTTTATCCTCGGTGTAAAAGCTGCATTGTCTGTGTTCTTGTATTTTTCCAGTATTTCCTTTGACGACTGCAGTATCTTAAATGCTTCTTCTGTTTTTTCATCATTCAGCAATTCACTGCCCTGCTTGAGCAAGCCAGCGGCATTGTTCAGTTCAACCAGTTCAGGAACGCCTTTCGGGTCATCCACTTCAATACATTTTACCCAGGAGAACTCTGAGTAGTTATGATATAATGTGGTCATTATTTTGGCGATATCCGAGTAAGCCTTCCGCATGGCATATTTTTCCACGAACCTGGCTGCATTCTTATTGTAATTCATGTATGCGGCAGCTTCTTCTTCCAGTGGGAAATACTGCTCTACGTAAGACAGGCTCCCGAAGGTAGGCGTGCTTTTAAGGAAGGCCAGTTCCTGCACGGCCGATGCTGCATTGATGTCGAAGGAATAGATCGTTTTTTTATCCTGGTCTGTTATCAGCAGTCTGCAGGGGAAATTGTAAGTATAATCGATCACATACCCGTTGGATGTTTTTCTTACTCCCTGGGCTTTCAGATTGCTGATCCCTTTTGCTTCCACGATCATATACATCTCAGGCGCTTCCGAATTGATCCTTGGCTTGAAGCGCATTTCGCTGTAAGGGAAAAGGATATCATCCATCTGCATGGCTGATCTGCCGAAATAATGGGTGAGTGAGTCCGGGAAAACCGGTTTCCAGGTATTCTGTTTGGTGAGTTGTTTTACCAGGGCAGGGTACTGCTTATACACTTTTACATTTCTGTTTTTCATCTGCTGGCCAATGGACTGGGCACAGATCAGGGCAAAGCAGGCGAGGGATACAGGGGCTTTCATGTTTATAGATTTATTTTTTAAGGGTGTTTGTCATTCGCGGTCTTTGATACAGAGGACCAGGTAATCGGTTACACTTCTCCGTATACTTTTAGCGGTATAGCAGATGGCAAGGAATTTTTTTGAATCGGCTTCGTTGCCGGTCCAGCTATATGCATGGGCCAGGTTATAGGCGCAGATATATTTCTTGTCCTGTCCAAGCTCATCGGTGGCTTCTTTGATCGAATCATATTCACTGGTCCAGAATTGGATGGCGCCTTCCAATGCCTGCCTGTTCCTTTCCGGACTGCCTTCGATGGCCACTTTTTCCAGAGAGTCGATGGCTTTTTCGGCCCATTCGTTATACGCCTGCAGATTATATTTTTCCGCTTTTTTGAAACCATGGAACCAGCAGGGGGAGGTGCCTGATTCACCCATCAGCTTTCTTTTCATGATCCGGATGAATTCAGACATATGGGCGCTGATCATGTTTTTGGTGTCGCCATATAAATAGGATCTTCTTCCTTTTTCAAAAGCTATCTGTCCTCTTTCTTCATTGTCGGTCCCAAGGAGAGGGCTTTCGTGTGACGTAATGGTATCGAAGATCTTTTCCAGTAATTTATTGCCGTCCTTGTCATAGGCTTCTACCCTGAATGGCAGGTAGAGATTGTACCTGGCGTAGAAATTAGATTGGTTGGATGTCATTTGTCCGGATGGAGGAGGAACAGCTTTTCGTGAGAAGCTCACATCGCGAATGGCGCTTCCGTATTCCGGGGAGCCTATATAGATCTTCAGGTGAAGGTCTCCGGCATTGGGGACCGGCTTGAGATTGAGGTTCCAGGCCGTCATGTTCTGATAGCTCTTTTCCGTTTCCGGAGTAATGCCGTATTCATCAAAGTTGATGGCGGAAACGATCAGTTGACCGGAACAGTTAGAGAATTTTTTGTCGATGGTTGGCTTGATGGTATACTTGACCCTCGCTTTGTTGGAATGAATGCTCTGCGCATTTACCTGGAGCATGGACATAACGAGCAGGCATACTGCTAAAACAATAGTTTTCATAGTGGGTGTTTAGGAACGGGTTTTGGTGAACGGCGAAAGGTATTAAGAATCCAGGTATTATGCAAACAGGTGAAATAATTTTGTATTCTTTTATCGCACCAGCACCACTGTTCCCTTCTTCGTAAATGTTTCTCCGGATGGACATTTCACCTTGATAAGATACACATAGGTGCCCGATGGCTGTGGAAGCCCGTTGAACGTGCCATCCCAGCAGGCTGCACGATCCAGTGGACTGAATTCATTCCGTTCAAAGACTTTGTTGCCCCATCGGTTGTACACAGACATATGCTCTATGACGGAAACCCCTCTCACCGAGAATTCATCATTCTTGCCATCGCCGTTTGGTGAAAAAGCATTGGGGATCCGGATATGTATTTCCGCACAGGCCATCTTCACGAGTACTTCATCACTGGCCTCGCAGCCCTTACTGGTTTGAACGGTTACCTTATAATTGATGCTTGCCTGTGGCTTGCTGATGGGAGAAGGACAATTACTGCAATCCAGCCAGGTGGCAGGTTCCCATATCCATTTCTCGATATTGTTGCTGCCCGTGGGCGTCAACTGTACCTTTTCTCCAACCTGTACATCCTTGTCGGGGCCTGCATTTACAGTAGGTAATGGATTTACGGCAATCGTTACTTTGGCCGTATCTGTAAAGCAATTGTAATTATCATATCCTACCACCGTGTACTGTGTGGTGTTGGCAGGTTTGGCAATTGGGCCGGCGATCTTCGTATCGTTCAATCCCTGGATGGTATTGATCCAGGCATAACGGTCAGCGCCAGCCGCTCGCAAGGGGATGGACTGCCCTTCACATATTTCAGTGGAGGGTGTCAGTTGTATTTTGAAAGGATCCTTCACGGAAAGGGTGTAATCGATACTGCTGCTGCATCCATGCTCATCAGTGCCTTTGATACGATAGGTGGTGGTTTGTGCAGGCGTGGCAACCGGTTTGGCGCTTAGCGGGTTATCCAATCCGGTGGCAGGCGTCCAGGAATATGTTTTTCCACCTGTGGCCGTCAATGGCAGCGGTTTGCCCAAACAGGCGATGGCAGCGGCGGGCGCCACATCGATCACCGGGTCAGGATAAATGATCACTTTACCGGTGATATTATTATTGATCAGGCATCCGTTGGAATCGGACACCAGCAGGGAAGGCGCATAGCTGCCGGGCCTCAGATAAGCGTGCGAAGCCTTGGCGTCCTGCAATTGCGTGGTGTTGCCATCGCCAAAATCCCAAACATATTGCAGGGCATTCTTTCCGGCCAGGGCCCAGTTGACGGTATGACCGATACAGCCATCCAGGTCATCCGGTAATGCGGTGATGGAAGGTGCAGTGATGATCACCGAATCGAGGTGGCGATAGATCAATCCATTGGTGCCACGTGCCGTGAGGGTGATATAGTAGCGGCCTGGCTTTTCGTACACATGCGTAGCGTAACGAAGATCGCCGGCAACGGTACCATCGCCAAAATCCCAGCTCAGGCTATCGATATTGTAGGCAGACACCGTAAAATTGGTCAACAGAGGCAAACAACTGCTCTGCCCGATCAGGGTTTTGGTGAAGGAGAAAGAATTCTTCACTGGTTCAACTGTTATCTCACGGGTATCCGTACTTGAACAACCGGTAAGCGGATCGGTGGCGGTCAGTTTCACCTGGTACTTGCCCGGGGCCGTGTACTCATGGGTGGGCGAGAAATCCGTGGATTGTACCCCATCGCCAAAATCCCACTTATAAGTAGGATTATAGACATTATAGCTATTGGTGTAATTCTGGAAGAAAACGATACTGTTGACAGGCACTACGGTATTGCCCATACTGATGGCAGCTTTGGGGCCATTCACCTGCACATAATTGGTGTATTGAGATGAATTGGTGACGCAACCCGCGGCATCCCTCACTCGCAGCGTAACATAATAATAGCCCGGATTGGCATAACGGTGCGTGACAATGCCGCCTTTGTTCTGCGTAAGCGTTTGGCCGTCGCCAAAATTCCAGCTCCATTCCACAATGCTGTTTCCCGTGCTCACTTTGGAAGTGTCTTCAAACCGGATATCGGAATTGAAGCAGACATTAGTGTTCAATATTTTGAAGCCAGACCGGGTGCCATTCACCACTATCGGAATATAATTGGTGGTATCCTGGCAACCGAAGTATGTTTCGGTCAGGATCATGCGAAGCCCATTCTGAGCCGGGCTGAGATTGGTGAGTTGCCCTTTGAATGGAAGGGGATCCACCCAGTTGTTCCAGGAATTGTTGATATAGCCAGTGAAAGGCGTACCATCCCCGTACTCGATCTTCTGGAATAAATAATACACCCAAACGCCATCATAAGAGTGCCGGGGGAGATTGCTCAATGAGAAATCAAAAGGTTGGTCAGGACATACCACTAAATTGGGGGCGCTGAGCAGGGGCGAGGGTTTCAGGTGCACATACACCGTGGTGGAGTCCCTCACACTGCATTGCCCGTTGGTAACGGTAAGCACTACCTTGTATTTGCCGGATGCGGCATAACTATGGATTATATCTTCCTGGTCGGAAGTAGAGGTGGCGGTTTTGCCATCACCAAAATTCCAGACCCATTTTTGTCCGTAACGGGATGCCTGGCTGAAACTTACCTGATCCCGGTTATCGCAAGAGTTCTGTACCTGGCTGATCTTCGGGAAGGGAGGCAGCACTTCCAGGTAATCCACTTTTGTAACGGTATCCCGGCAACCATAATTGTCGGAGATCAGGCGGATGGTGTATTTCCCCTTTTCATTGAACTGGTATTCGAAGCCGTTGTAATAGCTGGAGCCCACATAATTCCCATTGATATACCAGTATTCCGGGTTCGTCTGATCGGCGCCGGTAGAGCTGAAGAATACGCGGGTATTGCCACAGATCACCTTTCCGGATAAAGAGTTGAAATCTGCTTTGATGACGGTCCTTATCTGGATATCCGGATAATAAGTGGCCGTTCCTTTACAACCTTTATCTGTTTCATATTCCAGCCTGACGTAATGATAGCCAAGCGCAGAAAATGTGTACACGAGCTCCGGATCGGTGGAGATAACGGTATTGTCGACGATCCATTTATACTTTACGATATCCTGGGAGGCGTTGGCTTTGAATTTCAATTCAGAAGGGCCACATCCTGTAAAATGGCCACCGGGGAGTGTGTCTGTCCGGTAGATATTCACCCAGGGCGCCAGTATCTGCACGTATTGCGTTACCATCCTTGAGCAGCCCGCTGCATTGTAAGTGCGAAGGGCCACTGTTACATTGGTATTTTGATTATAAAGATGCGAGGCATCGCGCGTGGTAGCATCTATAGTGGGTGTATAGTAATAATAATCGAAGTCCCACTCCCAGCGCACGGCGTCCTTACTGGTGTCTTTGAACTGAATGGTGGTGGGAGCGCCGCAGGGACTGTTCTGGTCCACTACAAAGCCCTTTAGATCGGGCAGGTCGTGCACCGTGAAATTGAAGGTTTTGATGATGGGGCAATTGCCATAGGTAGTGGTCACTTTTACGGAATGCGCTCCGGGCGTATAGTACGAATTGCTGAAAGTACGGCCCCAGTAATTGTTGTACTGGTAACCATCGATCTCCCAATCGATCCGGTTGGGATCCGGTGAACAAACAGCTTCAAAGGTCACGTATCCATCCTTACATACTAATGAGGGAGTTTTCAGATCGGTGGAATAATTGGCCACGTTCAAATAATTGGTCTGCGTTTTTGACAGCGTGCATCCTTCCGAACTATTGGCGGTGAGCTTTACGGTATAGGTCCCTTTCTTATTGAAAACATAAGAAGGACTGGTTTGGGTGGACGAATTCCCGTCGCCATAATCCCAAACATAAGTGAGATTGCCGGGGCCTTTGCTTCGATTGGTGAATTGAACGGCATCGGTGATATTGCACAATACCCGTTGGTCCGATTCAAAATCCACTTTCATCTCCGGTAGTACTTTGATAAGATCTTTCTTAACTATCGTGGCGGCACAACCGTAATTGTTCTTGACGGTCAGGCTTACAGTGGCCGGTTGTACATTATTGTATGTATGATTGACGGTTGGGTATGATTGCTGGCTCGTATATCCATCCCCGAAATCCCAATAGTAAGAAGCCATGGACCCGCTTCCAGGCTTGGCATCGGCTGTAAAGCCAGCATCCAGTGGCATGCAGCCTTTGACGGTATTGCTGGTGAAATCCACCTCCGGCTTTTTGTATACTTCTATTTTCATGGAGTAGGTAGATGCCTGTGCTCCCTGTGTTATGGTGAGGGTAACATTGTATGGCTTCTCGTCTGTGAAGATCACGGATGGATTGGGCAGGTTGGATACATTGCCATTCCCGAAATCCCATTGGTAACTGGCGCTGGCCGTGGTGCCTGAGCTCTGGTTGCTGAAACTGACGGACAGCGGGGAACAGCCCCCGGACTTGTCAGCAGTGAATCTTGCTTGTAATTGTGCCCGGACGGAACTGGAAATAACAAGGAGAAAAAGCATGCAGGTGAATGCATATTTCTTCCCGGGGATAATAAATGCGGTTGGCATTTGTCAGGGGTTTGAACAAGGTTTTATCGATAATACGTCTCCGCCTGTGCGGGCTGCAGGCAGATTTAACACACTAATATAGAGAATTAAGGGGAAACCAGGGAATTGGGCACCCTAAAAGAAGAGCTTCGATCTTTGAAAGACCGGAGCCATCCCAAGAGGTCTGTACATCTAATTCTACAAGGGCAGCAGAAGGATCACGATATCCCCATTCTCTCAGAAATATTATCTTTATTGCGCCGGCTGTTTGCCTGGATCGTCACCTTATGAGAATGCTCCGCCCCTTTACTGTTTTTTGTTTTGTACAATGGATGCTTATCATTTGTGCTGTAAAAGGATGGGCCCAGGATCGCCCGGTGCTGCATCATTACACCAATGAGAACGGTCTCCCGGCCAATGGTGTGAAAGGGATCGAGATAGAAAAAAAGAATGGATTCGTCTGGATCGGTACCCAGGCCGGACTGGTACGATTCGATGGTAAATTCTTCCTGGAATTTCCTTCCTCCAAAAAATCAGAGCCGCTTTCCCGTATCACATGGATCAACCGGGATCAGGAATGCACTATCTATGCCGAAGATGAGAACTTCAATATTTTCCGGGTATCCGGCAATACCCTCGAAACAATCGGGAAGGATTCTTTCAACCTGATGCCCTCCATGTTGAGAGGAGGGAGTAAGGACCCTTCCAGGCTTGTTGCCGGGATCCTTGAAAAAATCAAACACCCATCTTCCGGCAGTTTCCTTCCTTTTAAGATCGCATTTCCGGACCCACGCAAACCGGCAGCTTCATTCCTGTTGGTATATCTCGGTCGTGTATGGCAGTATGATGAGCAAAGCGGGAAACTGGCCATGATCGAAGGTTTCAGTGATATCGTTCAAACAGGGAATACTACCTGGTTGGTGAATGATCAACTGGAAATATCGGGCTTCGATGGAAAGAGCAACACTCCCGGGAAATTGAAGATGCCCGCAGGCATGCCCTGGAATGGACGTGATGAAGAGAAACCACAACTCATCTGGGCACAAGGAATGACCAGTCCGGTACTGAGTTATAAAAAAGGTATCTGGATATTACAGCAACAAGGCGATAGTCTGTATTATCGATCGATATGCAAGGATTGCGTTCCTGAAAATGCGATCATTTCATCTGCCCAGCTATGGCCGGAACAAGGTCTGATACTCCTGGGTAGTGAAGTGAATGGCCTTTACATGATCCGTACCCCATTTGTTTTGCCTGTCCGGACCGATTCCAGTAAAGAAACAGGAAAAGTGGAATATGCACAGGTGGAAGTGGCGCCCAATATCATCAATACAGCATCAGGGCTTTCCTATTCTGCCGAAGGAAGATTGCTCCCACAACAACTTTTGGTCAAATTCCCCCACAGCAATGTATTTAAGGACGGGCTCAACAATTACTGGTATTCCTGGCGCGATACAATATTCCATTATTATTCTAAGAGTGGTAACATAGCAACGATCCCCTTGCGCGATAGTTCCTCAAGGATCATCTTTGCTCAAACCAGGAAGGGCGGTCTCTATGTCATTTCCGATATGGCCATTGCGCAGATCGTTGACGACCGTCCCCGCCAGGTCTACAAAATCCCAGGCTATTCATCGGGCATCAAGAATACACTCGATCCTACAGCGGTAGTGGAATGGCAACCTGGTATCCTGGCCATTGCTGCGCAGCAACTGGTTCTTTTCAATACCAGCAAAGAGCAGGTATTGGATAGTATCCAGATCCCTGATCTTGGCACAAAGGTCCGTTCCTTATGGAAGCATGGGGATTACCTGTTCATCGGCACCTATGGTCAGGGCTTCTATGTGCTCAGGAACGGGGTGGTCAAAAAAATGCCCTTGGATAAATCAGGATATCTCTCCCATGTGCACTGTTTTATGGAAGATAGCCATGGCTATTGCTGGATCAGTACCAACCACGGCCTGTTCAAAGCCAGTGTACAGGCTTTGCTCAGCGCATTTGAGAATGATCTGAAGGAGATCTACTATCATCATTTTGGAAGGGATGATGGCATGTACAATACGGAAATGAACGGCGGATGTCAACCTTGTGCGCTTTCGCTGGGCAATGGTCTTTTCTCTTTTCCCACCATGAACGGAGTGGTATTGATCGATCCTGCAAAAGAGCATGCGCCACCTCCTTCAGGAAAGATCTTTGTGGATGAGATCTGGGTAGATACGGTCTTGCATAAAATGAGCACTGCCAATGGAAGCATATTCCCTTATGAAACAAAAAGTTTCCGTTTCAAATTGGCGATGCCTCAATATGGCAATAAAGAGAACGTATATTTTTCCTACAGGCTGGAGCCTTATTCCGATGAATGGGAATCCCAGGAGCTGGTTCAAAACAATACCATCCTTTTCGGGCGACTTCAGCCTGGTCATTACAAATTGTACCTGCGTGTTCGCAATGGCTTTGAGCCCGATCAGTTTGGAATGACCATCATCGGGTTCTCAGTGGCCACGCCCTGGTTCCAAACCTGGTGGTATTACCTGCTCTGCGCGGGCGTTATGCTGGCATTCATCTGGCTAATGGTAAAATGGAGAACGGCCAGGATAACAAAGCGCAGACTGGAGTTGCAGGAACTGGTGGATATCCAAACGCGAAGCATCGAGTCGCAAAGCAAACAATTGGAAGATCAATTACAACAACTTCAGCAACAGCAGGCCAGGTTGGAAAAGAATAATAATATCCAGGCAAGGCTCATCGGTATCATCAGCCATGATATGATCAGCCCGTTGAAGTTCATGGGATATATGAGTAAGAAGCTACAGGATGTTTTTCCTGCCGAAAATGCCAATCACCATACGGCTGCTTTCATTGCCAATGTTGCCGGTGAGCTGGAATCACTATCCGTGAACATACTCAACTGGATCAAGTTCCATCATGAGTCTGTCAGAATGCGGGCGGAACATTTTGATCTCAGGGACATGATCACTGCCACTACCGAGATCCCTGCCACACTGGCCAGGGAAAAGGGCTTGTATTTCCGTATTGAGGATATAGCAGAGAACACAGATGTATTCCATTACAAACAAGCGATAGGGGTGATCATTTACAACCTGGCCATGAATGCCATGAAGTATACCAATGCGGGAGGGATCACCATAACTGCCAGGTATGATGCCACAGGTTTATCCGTATCCGTTCAGGATACAGGTGTCGGCATGCCGGTTGAACTGGTCAATAAACTCAACTCACAGGAAACCTATATTGCCGGTTATTCCATTGGGGAAACATCCAAATACCAGTTTGGGTATGTGATCATCAAAGACCTGCTGCGGCTCACCGATGGCACAGTGAAAGTGATCAGCGATGCAGGTACAGGCACCGGGGTACACCTGCATTTCAACTTCCTGGATCCTGTAGCGCAGCATGGCCGTTGATAACAGGCGCTATTAATATCCTTCGGATATTCCAGGATTATAATAACTTGCAACCATCCCAATCACCCAGGAACCCATGAAAAAAGTTTTGATCGCAGATGATCATGAAATTGTCCGTAGAGGCATCACCATGATCATCCAATCGCTGCCCGGCCAATACCAGGTTATAGAAGCAAGTACCTGCTCACAGGTATTACAGGCCTTCACCAATGAACAGCTCGATTTCGCCATTCTCGATATGGCCCTCAGTGATGCCAATATCTCTTCCATCCTGGAACAGGTGATGGATAAGAAAGGGGAAGCCAGTCTGCTCGTTTACTCCATGAATGCTGAGCATATTTATGCGCCTCGTTTTTTCTCCAAAGGATTCAGGGGATTTGTATCTAAACAGGCTAGCATTTCTGAATTGGAAAAAGCCATCAAAACAGTCTTTCGCGGCGAAGTGTATATCAGTGCCGAATTACAGGAAACCTTGCTGGACCCTTCACGCCAGATGCAATTGAAGAATCCTATCGATGCCCTGTCCGACAGGGAGTTGGAAGTGAGCGAATACCTGGCCATCGGTATGGGCGTTAAGGAGATAGCACAAAAGATGAACCTGGATATGACCACCGTCAGCACTTATAAACGACGGGCCTTCGACAAACTAGGTGTACAAAGCAGTGTAGAGCTGAAAGAAAAGCTGATGATCTACAAAAGTTAAGATGAAAACCTGACTTGCCAGTCGGCATCTCTTCCCATCCATTCTGTTTTCAACAACTCATCAACCTGATTCAACAGGTCGTGAGAAATTCCCATGTCCTGAAAAATACAATCTCCATTTTTGTTTCCATAAAAACGAATGACATGAAAAACTTACAAGTGACCGGCTGCCTGCTGGTGTTGTTGGTGCAGTCGCTTTTTGCCGGGGCAATAGGGGAAGGGGAATATAAGTTGGTGAAGAAAGATGAAGTGGTTTCTCTGTACGAAAGATGGGTGCCTGGCGCAGAGGGAGGACAGGTACGAGAGATCAAGGCCGTTTTTGAAGTACGATCGGATTTGGAAGGCATGATCAGCCTGCTGACAGATCAGGCCAGGGGGAAAGAATGGAATGTGAACGCTCAGCTATACAATGTTCTGCATACCGGGGGCCGCACCAATTGGATCACCTACACCAGGTATAGCATCCCCTGGCCGCTTGGCGACCAGGATTGTTGCCTTGCTTATTCAGTACGTAAGGACAGTGGCAATCTCAGGATAGGCATCATCAGTTTTGAAAGCGTGCTGCATAACCAGTTCCCTGTAAGCCCGGAGGTTACACGTATTACAGGCACCAAAGGGAAATGGCAATTGGAAGATGCAGGGAATGGACGAATGAAAGTGTCTTATTTCGTTTCTACCAATCGCAGCAAAATACCCCGTTGGATATCCGATCCCATTGTGCGGAATAACCTGTTTTCCACGATGAGCAGTTTCAGATCGATACTGGAAAAAAGATAAATTACAGGTATGATCTCCTTCAATTCAAGTGAAGATCACCAGCAGACCAAGTCCAGCTCATCTCCAACCCGAAAGTTCCATTGTCGTCACCCTGCAGTGCCTCTAAGGCCTTATTATAGCACTACAACAGTTACATCTATGCTCTGTGCATGTACGCTCATAAGGTACATGCATCCATGCTGTATGGACAGTTCTCTTTGCCGTTCTTTCTTGTTTTTTATTTAGTTTGCACCTTCTCCTGTACCTAAATCGAATATTTGGCAACTCATCCATCAAACGAGAACAAAGAGCTACTGCTACGCATTGCCGAAGGCGATGAGCAGGCATTTGCCACTTTGTACCGTAGCTATGTTCCCCGCCTGGAGCCATTTATCAGTAGTATCACTAAAAGCGATTCCCTGGTAAAAGAAGTGATCCAGGAAACTTTTACGCGCTTATGGATGAACAGGGAGCGCCTCTCCGAAGTGGAATATCCTCATACCTATATCCTGCGCACCGCCTCCTATGTGTGTTTTACGTATCTGCGCCGTGTATCCAAAGACCAGCGCATCGTGGCCGCTCTCGGCAGCACTTTCACAAATGATAACCTTACCGAAGAAACTGTTTTACTGAAGGACCTGGAAAGGACCATCAGGGAAGCTTTGACAGAACTGACACCTTCACAGCTCAGGATCTACCGGCTTAGTCGCGAAGAAGGATTGAAGATCCCTGAGATCGCGGAACGCCTGGGGATATCGGCCAATACCGTCAAGAACACACTGGTAGCCAGTCTCAAAGCTATCCGGGAATACGCAAAAAAGGCGGGCTATTCCTTATCCCTGCTCTTCCTCTGGATCTTTATTTAATTTTTTTTTTGTTGGGCATAGTCCTGAATCAGCTCTGCCGACACTATTATTGATACTATGACAAAAAATGAGATCATAGCGCTTCTCCAAAAACATGCAAATGGCGAAAAGCTTTCTGAAGAAGAAGCGGCACAATTCGATTATTTGTCTACTAATGAAGCGCTTACACCGGATGCATTGTATGAAATGCTGCTGGCAGATGACAGGCAGACTGTATATGAGGAAGAGAAATGGGGACCCGTACTGCACAAGGTGTTGATAGTGGACAAGCAGTTTCCTGCGCCATCACCTGCCAGGGTGCATCTCCTCAAAAGATGGGCCTGGGCGGCGGCATGCGTCCTGGCTCTGTTGGGCCTTGCCGGATATTTTTGGTTCACTGCAAAAAAAGATACAGCTCCACTGGTACAAAATGGAAAAGAAGTACCGCCCGGAATGGAGGGCGCTGTGCTCACGCTGGCAAACGGTTCGCAGGTATCACTGGATTCCATTCAAAATGGAATAGTGGCCTTGCAGGAAGGCGTCACAGCCAGAATCGTGAACGGGCAACTGCAGTATGAAGGAAATGATGGTAAAGTATTGTACAACACTTTGTCTACGCCTAAAGGGCGGCAATTCCAGGTGACCTTACCAGATGGAACTGCTGTTTGGTTGAATGCGCTCAGCTCCATCAGGTATCCAACCATATTCAAAGGCCATGAAAGAAAAGTGGAGATCACCGGCGAAGCCTACTTTGAAGTAGCGAAGAACGAAGCATTGCCTTTTTCCGTTGCATTGAAAGGAGGAGAAGAAGTGAAAGTGCTGGGCACTCATTTCAATATCCATGCTTACGACAATGAAAGCAATAACCTGGTAACCTTATTGGAAGGCTCCGTAAAAGTGATGCGCAATCAGGAGGCCGTTTTGCTGAAACCCGCTCAGCAAGCCATTTTGAGCAATACTGCAAACCGCGCTATCGAGCTGGCATCCGGAGTCAATACGGAACAGGTGATAGCCTGGAAGAATGGTCTGTTCAATTTCAGCAATGCCAGCCTGAAAGAAGTGATGCAACAACTGGAGCGCTGGTACGATATCGAGGTGGTGTACGAGAACAATATCCCTGATATACATTTCGAAGGAGAAATGAGTAAGAAGATACCATTGAGCGGTATGCTCACCATCCTTGAAAAATCGAAAGTGCATTTCAAACTGGAGGGCAGGAAGCTGATAGTCATTCCCTGATCCCCATCATCTATTCTTATCATATGAACCGGGCGCATGGCTTGCTATGGCAAGGCCTGTTGTCTGATCACTAACATATGCCCGCTGATCAATAAAAAATGCCGTTACGGTTGGCCCCGTAACGGCGTGCAGATCAGTTGGCAATTGGGCAGTCACCCATTTTTATCAACCAAATCTATTGCGAATTTATGCAAAAAAAGGACTATTGGCTTTCCGTCGGCTCCAGGGAGCGTCGGGGGCTAACCAAAATTTTTCTGGTTATGAGACTCACCGTTTTTCTGTTGACCGCCGCATTTGTTCAGGTATACGCTACCGGCAGGGCGCAACATATTACCCTCACTGCTAAAGACATGCCGCTGAAGCAGGTGTTTGCAGAGATCAAAGCGCAAACAGGATACCTGCTCTTCAGCAACACCGAGTTCCTGAACAAAGCAAAGAAAGTGACCGTCACCGCCAGGAATATGCCCCTGCTCGCATTCCTGGATATCGTGTTCAAAGACCAGCCGCTGGAATATTCCATTCAGGACAATACCATCAGTTTATCGGAGAAAGCTTCGCCCCCAAAGATCGATCCGCCCTTTGAAAGACTGATCATCCTTCCCGAAACCTTTCCACTTGTGATCAAAGTGGTGGACTCACTCGGCAAGCCTCTGCCCGGTGCTTCCATTTCCAATAAGACCGATAAGGTGCTTGGCCTCACCAATGCCGCAGGATCCTTCATGCACAACGTTTCAGAAGGGGATATCCTCCTCATTTCATTCATCGGTTATGAAACCAGGATCATCTCCGTTACACCGGCGATCATCAAAGAGGGAGCACTCATCATCACCCTGAAAGCTGCTTCCAATATCATGGATGAAGTGGCCGTTGTATCCACCGGTTATCAGAACCTCCCGCGCGAAAGGGTTACCGGTTCTTTCAGTACCATTCCCAAACAATACCTGGACAAGCCCGCCATCAACCTGGCTTCCCGGCTGATCGGCACCATGGCTGGTTTATCATCCACCCTGGATGCTGATGGTAATCCCTCCTTTGAAGTGCGTGGCCAAACCTCGCTCTATGCCAATGCACAACCACTGCTGGTGGTGGATGGTTTTCCCGTTGAAGGCGGCTTCAGGAATATCAATCCCAACGATGTGGAATCCGTTACCGTGTTGAAAGATGCTGCCGCTGCTTCCATCTGGGGCGCCAGGGCCGCCAATGGGGTGATCGTTGTCACTACCAAAAAAGCATCCGCCGGCAATAGCCTCAAAATAGAACTGAACAGCTTTGTGAAGCTAAGCCCCAAAACCGATCTCGATTATATCAACCCGCTGGCCAGCTCCGCTGAAACCATCGACTATGAAAAAAGAGCTTTCAATAAATGGGGCAGTATCCAAAATAACGGCAACCTACAACTGGACTATGCCAAAGCCTATTCACAAGGACTTACAGCACTGAATGAACAATTCCTCGGGCATATCACTGCGCAGGAAAGGGACAATATCCTGAGTGCCCTCAGCCTGAATGATAACCGCGACCAGATCCGTAACCAGATCCTGGCAGCACCCATCACCCAGCAATACAATCTCACCATTTCCAGTGCCACGGCGCGCAGCAATAATTTCCTCTCGCTTCTTTTCACCGATAATCAATCCAGGTTCAAAGAAACGAAGGACAAGAACTATATGCTCAATTACCGCACTTCGTCGAAAGTGTTCCGATTTCTCGATTTCCGGATCTCCGGAATGGCGCAATACCAGGAAATGAATAATAGTGGGCTCAATATCGGGGATATCAAAAGCCTTTCTCCCTATGATATGCTCCTCGACCCCAATGGGAACTATACCAATGTGATCAATTCCTATTATCAACCCATTATCGACAAACTGGTGCCGGTATACAAGTTCCCTTATGCTGATTGGAGCTATAATCCCATTGTGGAAATGAATAACCGGAATATCACCGATAAGAACCTCAACCTGCGGCTGCAAGCGGGACTGACGGCCAAACTGCTGAAAGGACTTTCCTATGATGCAGGTTTCCAGTTTGAGTACTACAACACAGATTCCAGGAGCCATTACCGGGAGGGCTCATTCTATGTAAGGAACCTGGTGAACACAACCTCCACCTGGAAC
>JAGIAP010000031.1:15585-24590 GCA_017744805.1 Chitinophagaceae bacterium
AACACAGAATATCCCGAAAGGGGATATCCTTTCCACCAGGCAGGTAAGGACTACCGGTTATAATTTCAGGAATCAGCTCAACCTCAACAGGAGATTTGGCAAGCACCAGGTAGATGCCGTGGCAGGAGCGGAGATCATCAATACCATATTGAAAGGCACTACCAACCCAATTGTTTACGGGTACAACGACGATAAGCTTACCGTTGGGAATTTCCCGAATGGTATCACGGTAAAGAACTGGATGAATTCCAATTACAGTTTCAATTATACCAGTGTTTTCAGTCAACGCACCAGCCGGTTCTTTTCGTTGTATGGAAATGCGGCCTATACTTTCGATAGCAAGTATACGCTCTCTGCCAGTGTGCGCTCCGATGCATCCAACCTCATCACCGATGATCCTGCGCTCAGGTATTCCCCTTTCTGGTCTGTGGGTATGCGCTGGCAATTGCACAGGGAAAAATTCCTGCATCAGGCAGATTGGCTGGACCAGCTTTCGTTTCGTCTCACCTATGGATATAATGGAAATATAGACAAGTCCACTTCTTTCAAACCACTGATCTCATTGGGCACTATCCCTGATCTGTATACCAATAACAATGTAGCTACCATTTCCAGCTATGGCAATCCTACATTGCGGTGGGAGAAAACAGGAACGGTGAACGCCGGCATCGATTATATGTTGCTCGGAGGGAAACTGTTCGGGAAGATCGACTATTACAGGAAAGATGGAAAGGACCTGCTGGCCCAGATCTCCATCCCTTCCATCAATGGCACTACCAGCCAGAAGTTCAACAATGCCGTGATGGTGAACCATGGTATAGAACTGGAATTGGGCACCACTCATAATTTCGGGAAGATCAAATGGATGGGAAGCCTCAACTTCTCTTACAACAAGAATAAGATCCTCGACCTCTACAGGATCTCCAATAGCCCTTCCGACCTCAGCTCAGGTGGCACCAGTGGTTATGTGGAAAACAGGAATTCGCAAACGCTCTGGGCATACAAATACGCAGGCATGTACAATCTGGGCACGCAAGCCACTCCCAACTGGCAGCCCATGATACAGGGGGCTGGTAAGGATACGAGATACGCTTTTTCTGATGGCTGGCCCAAGGGGAATGCAACGGATTATATGGTTGATATGGGAACCAGGATAGCGCCCTATACTGTTGGATTCTTCAACCAGTTCGCCTATCGGGAGCTGGAGCTTTCTTTCATGATCACGGGAAAATTCGGCCATGTATTCAGGCGGCATTCTTTCAACTATCCGGATATCAAGAACAAGGCATTGCCCAATGCGAGGTATGAGGAAGTGTTGAATGGAGATCCGATGACAATGCTGACGCTGCCGCGCAACAATATCGAGGCCAATTACGGCTCCTGGTTCTTGTTCTATCCCTACCTGGATTACCTGACCGAAAAAGCGGATCATATCAGGCTGCAGGAGCTTAACCTGAGCTATAACCTGCCTGCCAGGTTCCTGTCCAGATCAGGCATCAATACTTTGAGGGTATATGCGCAGGGCAATAACCTGTTTGTGCTTACGAACAACAAATACCACGAAGACCCTGAAACGCCGTTGGGCAATTATCGCCTGCAAGCTGCATACACCCTCGGCTTTAAATTAATTTTCTAAACGATCACGATATGAAAAGAATATCTTTTCTCACCATAGGATACGCAATGCTGGCCTTCGTTCTGGCCCTTACCGGTTGTAAGCGTTACCTGGATGTATTGCCTTCCAAAAGCACTTCGTTGCCCATCACTTCCATAGAACAGCTCGATGCATTGCTGGCGAAGTATACAGACTTTGCAGAAGAATACAATAATGCAGCATTCCTGGGCCACGACGATTTTGAATTCTCCACCACGCTCTATGATGCCATACCCCGCTTTTTTCCAAGTCCGGATAAAGTATTGCAAACCTATCTCTGGGATTACGACAACTATGCCAAAACGGGTACCGATCAATTTTGGAGTGGGAACGGTAACCGGCAGGGAGAATATGGAAAAATATTCCGCGCCAACCTGGTGCTGGCCAATGTGGGTAAAGTGTCCGGCACGGATGCCGACAAAGCCAGGCTCACTGCCGAAGCCCATTTCATAAGGGCTTATAGCCACTGGAACCTGGCCAACACGTATTGTCTTCCATATTCAGACAAAACAAAACAGGAGCCGGGCCTGCCGCTCAAAAAAAGCAATAGCTATGAAGAGTCAGCGGCCAGGTCCACCCTGGAACAAACCTACCAGTTCATTGAATCGGATCTGCAGGAAGCGCTCAAATGCACAACACCACTGGTGAACGGTGGAAAGAATATCCATTGGAGAGCCAACACTGCAGCCGTCAATGGTTTTGCTGCCCGCTTCTACCTGAACCTGAACGATTATGAAAAAGCCCTCAAATATGCCAACGAGGCCCTGAAAGAATGGAATGTACTGGTGGATTACAATACAGAAATGAGTGAGACCGATGCCATGGGCGCCGGCATATTGTTCCCTTCCTGTTTCATTTTCGATGCAGCCGATTATTCCCAGCGGATCGCCTGGAAAGAGACCATGTATATGCGCTTTCTCTATTCCGCCAATGTTGGCATGATGTATTTCCCCAGCCAGCAGTTGCTGGGCCTGTACGATCAGCAACATGATCTCCGGTATAAATATCATATGGTGGAAGGGGTACTGAAAATGTTCGGCACCACCTACGAGTACCCGGTGTATGCTTTCTTTTCCCTGAACCATCTTCCCAGCGGGCCTTCCACCGCGGAAATGTTCCTCATCAAAGCAGAATGCCAGGCCAGGTTGGGCAATTACACCGAAGGTATCAAAACCCTGAACCTGCTCAGGGCAAAAAGGCTCACGCCCGGTGCATGGGTGGATCTGGCTGCTGCTGACAAATCACAGGCCATCCATCATATCCTGGAAGAGCGTCGCCGTGAATTGCCTTTCTCCCAGCGTTGGTTCGATCTTCGCAGGTACAATAACAACGAGGATCCCAATGATGATGTGGACAATATCACACGCACCTTCTATAAGATCAGTTCTTCCGCTATCTATAACCAGGAGCCGCCCATACAATACGTGCTGGGTAAGCAATCCAGAAAATATGCACTTCCCATCAATGAGAACGAGATCACCGTTTCAGGCGGTGTGATCCAACAGAACACGTACTAATTTTTCAACACAAATCAAGAGACGATGAAAAGGAATTTTTTCCTGATGGCATCACTATGTGCCATAGCGAATACAGGATTTTCACAGATGACCATCGAAGGCACTGTCAAAGACCATAAGAATGAGGTCATCAGCATTGGCTATTTCCTGCCGAATATGCGCGGGAAGAAAGATACCCTGCAAGTGGCTGGCGATGGATCTTTCAGCTATACCAGCAAACCACAGAGCATGCAATGGGCCCTCAATATCGATAAGGTAAGCCTGTACCTGCATGCAGACAGCAACGATCATCTCAGGATGACTATCACGCCCGGCACCATGGAAACCATGAAAGTGGAATTCTCAGGAGATAAGGCGGCCGAGAACAATTACCTGATCTCCTTCTATGCCATGGCTAACCTGAATGAACAACTGAAGAAAAGCAGTTTTATCAGTTTCAGGAAATACAGGGCCATGATCGATCAAAAAGATAAGGAAGCAAGAAAGAAGCTGAATGCCATCTCCGAGCCATTGCGTGCCAAATGGGTGAAGCGGCAGGATATGGCTCGTCTTTATATGGGACTGGAGTATTACTTCCATATGAAAAAGGCTGACCCGGTGAAAGCCCGTGCCGACAAAGATTATGCTGCCTTTATCAGTAAGATCGATCCTAACGGGGAGTGGAGCACCAATAGCAATGTAACCGGTCAGATCATCGATTGGAGGATAGATGATCCTTCCGGCAAGAGTACGGAGGATAAGCGTATCCGTTACCTCGATATGCTGCAGCAGATGATCAATAATGAAAAGACGGTGAACGATCATGCCACACAGTATATCAGCATGCTCCTGGGAGCTTCCAAAAAGAACGATCTCAAAGAAGTGATGGAAAAATATAAACAGGTCTGTACGGATACTGCCAGGGTCAGGCAGATGCAAGACCGTTATGAGATCGTTCTGAACCGCTTCAAGATCGTGGAAGGTATCGAAGCACCTGATTTCAGTATGGTGGATGTGGATGGTAAAAGGGTAAAGCTCTCCGATCTTCGCGGGAAAATGGTCTATATCGATGTATGGGCCACCTGGTGCGTGCCCTGTGTAGCGGAGATCCCACACCTGGCAGATCTGCATCAGAAATTCGCCAACGATCCCCGTATCGAATTCATCAGTATTTCCGTGGACTCCAAACCGGAGCCATGGGTAAAGAAAGTAAAAGCAGACAAGCCCGAATGGAAACAATTCCTGGCGGAAGGTGGACTGAGCTCCACTTTGTACAGGACTTACGGGATTGAATTCATTCCCCGTTTCATGCTGATAGATAAAAATGGAAAGATAGCGGCATTGAACTACCTGCGCCCTTCGGATGAGGGTAGCGCGGAGGATCTGAAAAAGAGGCTGGATGCGCAGCCATAAAATGGAAAAAGGATCGCGGAACTGCGATCCTTTTTTCTTTACGGTGTGTTGAGATCTAAAGGATGTGGAGGGTCATTTCATCATAATCGTCTCCATGATTGTACATGCCTTGGAAATTCAGCCAGGTATAGCCTGACGTATGGAAGTACAGGGTGATATAATAATCCCCGTTGGGATATTGACCCTGATCGATGATAGTTGCATAGCCGTTCAGGTAACCATAATAATCCCAATAAGGAGAATAGTATCCTGATACCGGGGTGGGAGTTACTGTGTAAGTAATGGTTTGGCCTACGCTCACGGTTTCGGGGCCGTTGATGTTCAGGTTGCAACCATCGCAATGTTGCGCCTGCGCATATGAAGTGATGGACAACAGGATGGCCATGATAAAACTGAATCGTAGAAAAGGATGGCGGATAATGGATGACATGCTTTTTTTCATAATAAAAGGTTTAAATGATAATGTATCGGCGCTCAGGTGAACGTCAGTAATTACTATGATAAGTTAGCATGAATTCAGGCTGCTTGTTGAATTTGGTTGGCGAATGGATCAGCTATATTGACTGCAATAGAATTACAAAAGGCATGGGTCATCTTGCTTCAATCGAACTCGCCGGGTAATACTTCAGTTGCTCGCTCTTCTATTTGTTGGAAGAGTGGCTCAAAGAAAATAGCCGCATCCCTGCTTTCGAATACCGGCAACAAAAAGCTGCCCAGCCAGTATTTGATATGGAACTGGTGGATGGAAGGATGGCCAGTCACTTTTACCTCTGCATTCCAGGAATGAGCAATACCTTCCAGTTCTACCTCGGCAGAACATTCTTTTCCATTACTGGTAAAATTCAGTAGTAATGAGATCATGGTGCAAATATATTCAAATGGGATTTGACCGGATGGGCATTATTGGTACATCACAGCCCTCTACAAGAACACCCTGTAAAGACTAAGTGCCACAATATTCTCGCATTGCAGTTTGCTGAGTATATTTTTCCGGTGCGACTTTACCGTTTCTATCGAGATATGGAGTTTGGCAGCGATCTCCTTATTGTACAATCCGTTCAAAATAAACCTGAGAATCTTTTTCTCCTGTTTCGTCAATGAATGGAAAAGCAGGCTCCTCTTTTCCAGCGAGGTATGATCTCCCAATACATCCACCACCCGCTTAAGATAATACGACAGGTATTCGGAAGGCAGTTCAAGTTTCAGTGTAACTGCCTCCTGGGATATGCTGTCGATAAATACGCTGGGCTGGGACAATGGTGGCACTTCCTCCGTTTTCTGCAGGAACCAGTCCATGGCCTTTTGTTCATGCAGGAAAAAACCGGGTTGAACTTCCGCTTCGCCTTCTTCCAGCAGAGTGGCAACAGATTGCAGGCCGGAGGTTTCGGGCCCTACAATGATCGCCACCTTTTTGACGAATCCCATTTGCATACCCGGGGCATTCAGGAATGTATCCGTCCACACTTGCTCTTTCTTTGAAATATGATAGCGGAATGTGCGGTTATCCCAGAGTGTATACCGGGGTTTGATCTTTTCAAATTCAATCTTGAAACATCGAATTGCCTCGCAGTAATGTTCGGAACTTTCGCAGTTGATGAAACTGCCTTTCAGTATTTCTGTTCCTCGTATGTAGTCAATGGTGAAATGATCCGACTGGTAGACGTTTTCACTCATGGTACTGATTTGAGATGAAGTTAATGAAAAAATAGAAAAATCCCCCCTCGGGGGGATTGTACAGGACTCAGCCTCCGGTTAATTTTAGGCGGGATTTTCCATCTTCCCGATAAAACCACAATCAGAATATGCTTTACCCTACTGTAAAGAGAAGCCCTCTGTTCCTTTCCTGTCTGTTTTTCCTGTTTTGCGCATCTGCCTGCAGTAAAGGCGATGCAGGATCAGATAACCCGCCGGACCCACCCTACAATGGCCCCGCCACCGTTATCCAGAGCACGAGTACTACCCTGGACGCATCCACGCTGGTCACCTTTTCAGACAATAGCACCCAAACTGTCAGGTTCTCCAAAGGAGCGCTCAGGATCCCGCTCAGTGGATCAGGCAACAAGATCATCAAAAGCATAAAGGCCGGAAACGATGAAGAGATATTGATCGGAAGAAAAGAAGGCGGCACCATCTCATTGAATTACGACGGGGATATCCTCCGCTTCAGAGACCCTGTGAATGGGGCTATACCTATAGGTACTTATGATGAGTTCCAATTGATCAATTTCAGCGAAACCACGCTGGCCGCAACTTACAAGCTGGAAGCAGACCTCGACTTCATGGATATCTCCTGGACGCCCATTGGAAAAGAGAGACCACGGGAAGCATTCACCGGTAATTTCGATGGCAATAATTTCAAGATCTCCAACCTGAATATTTATTCTGGTAATGAGCCCGCAGGATTGTTCGGGTATGCAGACAATACCAAAAATGCCAATCCTCCGGCACAGTACATCAGGAACCTCACCATAGCATCGGGCTCCGTAAAAGGCGGACTGGCAGGCGCTTTTCTCGCTAAGATATCTTACTCCAACAATCCTTTCAATCCCAATATCTGCGTCATCTCCAATTGCGTCAACTATGCAAGTATCAATGGCGGACTGGCGGGAGGTATTGCCGTATGGTGCGGCACTGTAGAGAATTGCAAGAACTATGGAGAAGTGGTATCAGGAGATCAGGGTGCCGGTGGCATTGTTTATGGCGCTATCAAATTAGACGGCTGCGAAAATTTTGGGAATATAAAATTGAATAACGACGCTATTGCAAATCCCGTGGTAGGTGGTATTGTCGGCCGTTTCTTTGGTTCCACTTTCAGCAATTGCACTAATCATGGGGATATCACCGTGAATGGCAACGCACTTTCCGTTACTGTTGGCGGTATTGTGGGATTGAGGCTTGTCAGCTCAAACACAGATGCTTCTGTAAAAATCATCAATAGCGGCAATATTGTTTGTAATAATGTGAAGAGCGCTGTTTGCGGAGGGCTCGTGGGAGCCAATGCTGGAACTACAATAGTGAAGGCAAGTTTCAATAAAGGGAACATAACGTTGACGGGCACCACCAATTATGCGGGCGGTATCATTGGCGGCCTTAATATAAGGAATGGGTATGGTTTTGAAGCCGTTTACAATACCGGCAATATTTCAGCCAGCAAAATTGCCGGGGGCTTGATCGGTTCGTATCAACTGGGAGAAGGGAACGGAGGTGGCACCAATACGATCGAAAGATCGTACAATACCGGAACCGTTACTGCTATCACGGCAGGAGGAGTAATTGGGCAGGACGATGCCAGTACCAATAAAACGATCAGCAATTGCTTCTGGAAAGATATCCCCACCGGAAATGCCATCAGGGCCGTGGGAGGATCCTCCGTCGGCAATCCTGCCACCTACACAGGTTCCTTCGTGTTCAGCGCTTCCGCATGGCCGGCCTCAGCCAATGGTTGGACGGTCGGCAATGGTAGTAACGGCGCTTACTGGAAATCCCTTGGAAACTGGAATAATGGGAATTCTACTTATCCACAATTGTATTTTGAATAAGCGTACTCTTATGAACAGAAAACAATTTACCTGCATATTGATCCTCTCCATGATAGTGAGCTCCTGCCAGAAAAATTCAGGCGGCAGCTCATCCAATGCTTTCGGGGAAGGAAATGGCAACTACTCCTTTTATGCAACCTCCGATCTGGGTGTAGGGAATATTGCTGTGTACATAGACAATGAGCTGGCAGGCACACTCACCCGCTATCATGCCAATGGTGTGGAATGCGGCAAAGCCGAAGTGAATGTGATCAAGTCCAGGGGGCCGCATCTGTTCAGGGCCAGTTCCCAATCGGGCGCCAACTGGCCCGAGAGGACTATCAACTTCGAGGAAGGGAAATGCACAGCCATCGAGCTTACGGGCAGTGGCAATAACGGGCTACCCGGTCAATACAAGAACCAGGGAACGATCGCTGTCAAAGGGACCAATTTGCAGATCTGCGCAAGGGACTGGGATGCCATAGATGGAGATATCATCACTATCATCGTGAATGGCAATACCATTGCTTCCAGTGTAAGCATGACCGCCACCAACAAATGCTGGAACGTGAAAGTGAATAACGGCAATAACTGGATTGGCATCATTTGTAATAGCCCGGGTACCACGGAAGCCGCCTCTCCCCGGATAGAAGTGAATGATGGCGTTACTACCCAGGGCTTCAATATACTGGCCTATCCCGATCAGCCGGGTGCTTATATTATCCGGTTGAATTGATAGTAACTCTCCAAATAGAAAGGACCGCTTCATCAGTGATGCTGACTTTCATCCAAAAGAACCTGGGAAAAAGGAATGTTATTAACTATTGGAGCTCCTGCAGGCAATATGAACTGCTTTGAGCGAGCAATATCCTTATATAACTTTTCTACCTGAAATATTATTTTCCCTCCGTCAGGGTGTAGAGT
>JAGIAP010000320.1:0-6619 GCA_017744805.1 Chitinophagaceae bacterium
TAGGCATTCTGCGGATAGTAGTAGAGCAGTGTGGGCGCTTTGGCGGCAATGCCCCATCCGGCGCGGAGCGAGAAGTTCTTCATGATCTCGTAGCTCCAGTTGAAGCGGGGCGTGGCCACTGTATTCTTTTTAGTGGTCCAGATACCGGTGGGCTGGATATTGTCGAAGCGGAGACCGGCCTGCAGGCTCATCCTTTTCCCGAATACATTGGCCAGCATCATATCCTCGGCGTAGAAAGACAATTGATTGAGCGCGGGGATGTCCTTGTAGGAACGTGGCCTGGAGCCATTGCCACTCTGCATACGGGGAGGGCGGGTAAGATCATAGGTCTTCCCTTCTCCGAAATTGGCATCCGTTTTCCATTCCGCGCCCATCAGCACTTTATGATTGAGCCAGGATCCGCGATGGAAAAATGTATTGGTGAGCTTAGCAAAAACATTCAATGGTTTACCGTCAACGGAGAGCTGGGCAAGATATTCCGATGGAACGAACATGCCTTCCATTGTGGTATTCTCCATGGCATAAGACATGGGATAGATAGCGCCGCTGTACAGCTCCTGTTGAAAGCTTTTCTGTTCAGCGTAATTCACCATGATATTGTACTGGAGTTGCCTGGCGAATTTCTTTCCCAGGTCCCATTTTCCATAGGAGTTGAAACGATAATTGTAATCCTGCGCTTTGGTTACACGCTGGGTACGCTTATCATCGGGATCGAGCTTTTGTTCGTCCAGGTTCATGGAATAAGAGAATCCTGTATTGGTGGTGAAGGGTTGGCTCTTACCAAATTTCTTCGTGTAGAGCAATCCGCCTGTAACGCGGTGGTAACCCTGATATTCGAATCGTTGATCGTTGAAAGATCGGGTATAATCGAAGTCGGCATGGAGGGCGCCTGCTTTCTCTCCCAGGGAGAAGCCCTTGCTTCCATTCACCTGTGTAATGCGCGGATTGATACGGGCCTTGATGGTGAAGGGCTCGGGGCCTGCTTTCGTTTTGATGATGATGGCGCCGGAAGTGAGATCGCCATATTCAGCGGAGGGCACGCCCCTGATCACTTCCACGGATTCGATATTATCGGCGGAGAATTGACGAAGGTCCACGCCGCCGCCACTTGAAGTGGAGAAGGTAGCGCCTGCACCACCTGTGCTGGTGTTAGACACCTGGAGGTTGGCATTATTGCTCATGGGGGATCCGTTCAGCATCACGGCCGTTCCGAGACTTCCCATATTATTAGGTGCTATCTGCCTGATGGAAGCACGGTTCACATCGTTGAGATTGGGATTGGCGGCCACTCCCCCGGGAAGGAGTTGCAGGATATCCGCGAGGCTCACAGCCTGCAGGTGCTCGATGGCCGACCGGGAGATCAGCGAGGAGGTGGACCCGTTCTTGTTCTCCTTTGCCACAACCAGTACTTCTTTCAAGCCGAGGGCGTTGGTGGAAAGCTCAAAGGATTGTATCCTGTCATTGGGCTTTTCCAGGTTCAACTCCCTTTCTTCGGGCACCATGCTCAGCCCACTAACGGAAAGGCGCACGCGAGAAACAGGAACATCCTTTATGGTAAAGGATCCGTTCCTATCCGTAACGGCATAAAGCCCGTAGGGAGAAACCTGCAGGGTGGCTCCTTCCACGGGCTTTCCCGTATTCTTTTCTTTTACCACTCCACTCACCACCACATAGGAAAGTCCATGCGGGGCGATGACGGTATCCTTCACGGCAGTTGCCTGCACATCCGGGTTAATACTTTTGTTCTCCGCAGGATTCTTCTGCTTTCTGATAGCATAATAATTATTTCCTACGGGGAGGGAGAAAAGCCCGACCTGGGATAAGAGGTCGTTGAGCACATCCTGTGCTTTTTTGTCTTTCACTTCGCTCCAGTTGTACTTTACACGAAGCCCATCTACTACTGCCCTTTCAAAGATGAAGCGGGTTTTCTTCTCCTTCGTCAGCAGGTCCAGGGCTTCTTTTAAAGATTTCTCTGAGGACTGGGCAAAGCCTGCCGTTACACCAAATAGGAGTACCAGCAGAAAAATGAATTTTCTACGCATGCATAAGCAGTTTGATATATAGGGTTTATTCAGCCGTACTAAACACCCATGTTTGGGCGTCTGCCTGCCTTACGCGGATATCCAGGATACCCGAGAGCGCAAACAGCAGGTCTTTTTCATGGCAAAGCGGCAATACACCATCGATCTTTCGTGAAAGCAGGGAGGAATCCTCTACCAGCACTTTCTTTCCATATGTTTTGGAGATCAGGTCGATGATCTCGGCAACCGATGTGTTGTTGAGATTGTACAGTTTGTCGTGATCCGGTCCCTGAAGCACCAGGTCAGACTTCTCTTCATTGAGCTCAAGTGATGAACCATTGATGGTGGCCACTTCTCCGGGCTTCAGGGTCATTTCCCTGTCGGCGCCTTTCATCCGTAGCCTTACCTTTCCTGATTCCAGTTCCACTTCTGTTTTTCCGTTCCGGTTCCATACATTGAAGACGGTTCCCAGCACTTCTATTTCTACCTGGTCGTTCACATGCACCAGGAATTTTTCATTGGTAGCGATGGCTGTTTCATTTTTGTTGAGATGCTTCACTTCAAAATGCGCATCTCCTTTCAACCATACTTCACGGGGCCCCTTCCTGTTCCATCTTTCATCGTATCGTATATTGGAATTGGCTCCCAGCATCACTTTGGAGGAATCCGGCAAGCTGATCAACCTGAATGCCCCGCGGTTATCGGTGCTTTCGGATATCTGCGCAGCAGGTATATGTTGCGTATGATGCAACCAAACCACCAGCCCGGCAACACCCAGCATCAGCAACACTACAGCGGCCACGGCCCGCCAGCGGATCAGTGTACGAACAGGCGCTTTTTCCGAAGCCCTGATTTCTTGTTGGATGACCTGCCAAACCAGCTTCTCTCCTTCCGCATCACGCAATATTATTGTTTCCGGGCGCAATTCACGAAGCAGGCTGGCCGCCTCTTCCATCACCGGAACCAGGGCAGGGTTATTCGCTTGAACCTTTTTCCAATGTTCATTCAGTTCCCCGGCATTATCCGTTGTCACTGCCCAATCCTGAAATGCAGGATCCGCCATGAATTCGGCCACGCCCCAGTTTGCATATTGCTGTTCTGACATACTCATAAAAGTTCCGGAATAAGGTCCTATAATAGAAATACAGTGGTTGGATGATTTTTATCCCAAAAAATAAAAATATTTTTTTCAGTGGCAGAACCAGCAGCAGATCATGAAGAAGATGGGGGTGCTTTCGCGCATCCTTTCCAGGGCACGATAGATGAGTTTGTAGGTACCTCCAACCTGCATATCCATGATATTGGCGATCTCTTCGTAAGAGAGATTGCTGAAAAAACGGAGCTGGATGGCTTCGCGCTGACGGGGCGTGAGGGTGCTCAGCAATTCCTGCAGCCTTTGAGCATTGTGATGGGCCGTTTCCAGCCTGATGATCTTTTCCTCGCGGGAATCCTGCACCAGCGCGATGTCATCTTCCCGCATCTCATTTTGTTTCCTGTGCCTTTCCTGAACGGCAAAGAGATGATTCCTGAAAGCTTTGAAAAGATATTGCTTCACATGGGGTGTGGCGGAAAGGCCGGCGCGGTTGGTCCATAATTTCACGAACAGGTGTTGGATAGCTTCCCGGGTGAGGTCCTGATCGGCACTGACGCGGTAGCCATAATTGAACAGTACAGGGTAATAGCGGCGATAGAGCTGCTCAAAAGCAGGCTCGTTCCCCTGGAGGAAAAGTTCCCAGCGGTTTGCGTCGGCAGTGGTATCAGTTAATTCCTGGTTCATTTCTTCCTGCAATTTTACACAGTTAGGAAGCCGGTCTCGGTAGAGATCGGGAAAAACAATTTATGCATTAGGGAAAGGTTTGGTGAATATATAAAAATTTTGATTGCAGCCGCGGCCCGGGGGAGGAATATGAATGCGGGCTGTGAAACGAACCGGCGCGGGAGGATTATTTTTAGGCTTTAGGTTGGAAGGATGGGGCTGTGGATCATAGCCGGGCTTCTTCGCTTACGTTTACAAGGCCCGAATTCATATTCCTCCCCCGGGCCTGGCTCGCTGGGTGGGCGGGAGGGGTGGTGGTGCGTGACTACCTTTTTGTATCTAAGAATTCTTAGGCTGGGATATAATCGAGGACAACGATGCCGTTCTTGAGGATGGAACTATGGGTCAGTTTGAGGTTTAGTTGTTGTTTTATGTTATGGAAGATAGGCGTTCCCTGGCCAAGGGCAACGGGATTGATCATGATCTGGTAGGAATCGATGAGGCCCAGATCGGAGAACAGGGTAACGATGCTGCCGCTGCCGAGAATGGTGAGATCCTTGCCCTCTGTAGCTTTCAGCTCCTTCACGGCTTTGCCGATATCACCACTGATGATGCGGGTATTGTTCCAATCTGCTTTTTTGAGGGTATTGGAAAAAACGATCTTCTCCGCCTTGTTCATGCCTTCCGCCACTTCGGGCATTTGTTGCATGGCCTGGGGAGTTGGCCAGAAGCCGGCCATCATTTGATAAGTGACCCGGCCGAAAAGCAGGATGCTATTGCCCTGAAGACCATTTGCTGCATGTTGATTCTGTTCGGGGCCATGCTGGTTCCAACTGATATCGCCGCCAGGGCCCGCAAAAAATCCGTTGAGGGTAATGAAATTGAAGACATTCAGTTTGCGCATTGTTTGTAAGATTAGAATGTTTGGAATACAATACAGCAGTGGGGGCTTCTGTAGTAAAATTAATCCAAAATGCGCAGCAAGAATATGATTGTCGTAAATCGCCTGATGAATGATGTATATGCATTAATGAGAGAAGAGGGCATACGTTGATCGGTATGCCCTCTGTACCTTAAAGATACCGCTGCTCGTAGAAACGGCTGCGGGAGGAACGGGGACGGTTATTGGAGAGAAATAGAATAAGGGTTATAGTTGGTTTTTCTTATCAGGGGTAGCCGGGTCATTCTCCCAGCCATTTTTTGAATCCTCCCACTTTGTCTTTGCTCACGATCAGGTCTTTTTCCAGCGGCACGGTCAATGTGATCTTCACTCTGCCTCCGTACCAGGCATACATATCCCTGATGGCGTCGAAGGCCACGATGGCTGAGCGGTTCACACGATGGAAACTGGCGGGATCCAGTGAAGCCACCAGTGATTCCATCGTTTGCGGGATAATGAATTTCTTATTGTCCGTAGTCTTCATGAAATTGATCCTTCCCTCTGCATAGAACATTGCTACTTCAGAGACCCGGATAGACAATAGTCGTTGCTTATTCTTCACCAGGAAGCGTTGCTGATAACGCGTCATCGCTGGCGAAGAAGTTTCAAATAGAACTTCTTTCATTCCGGTTACTTTAGGTGAATCAATAAAATGTTTGACTGAAATTCGGATACAGGTGAAATGGTAAGGAGCTTGTCGATAGCAGTGCGTAGATTAAGTTGATCTTGGGTCATAGGGTCTTGGATTTGTTCCGTAAACTACAGCCATCCAACATCACAGAAAAGGATTAACGGGTGGATACATCCAAAAATCTTACGAATTAACCAATTCCGATAACCAACCGGGTGTGCGATATCCAAAGCCCGTTGTACAGGCGGGTTTCCGTCCAATATTCCATAACTGCTGTTCATTACGATGCAGATGCCCCCTGCCCGATTTCGATATGGGCACACGCTCCCTCCACCTAGTTTTACTAAAAATGATCTTACCATGATTAGGATATTACAATTGACAGGCGCCTTCCTGTTGATCACAGGCATATTACTGGCCTGTAGCAAAAAAGACAAGAACCAACCGGAAGGCGGACCGGGCTTTGCTTCCGGCAAGGTCACCAATCAATCCGGACAACCGCTGAAAGGCGCCGTGATCGTTGTCAGCAACACTTTCAGCTACAACAAAACACTCACTGCCATCACCAACGACAAGGGCCAGTACAGCATCAAGCTTCCTTCAGGACCCGGTATCGGTGATTGGACCACCAGCGGGACCTTCATCATGAATTATAACGGGAAAGATTATACGCTTCCGCTGGAAGCGGGCGCCCATGCTCCTTTCTCCAGCACCAATGGTGGCGAAGTGAACCTGGTACTGAAACATACCGGAAGGGAGGCATCCAGATCCCCGGGCGTATTGGGCACCTTCTTCGGCGGTGTGATCAGTTGTTATCCCGGAGATGGAGCAGATATGAGTAAAGTGACCATCACCATTAAGCCATTGCAACCCATCATCGATGGCAGCACGGTTGAAACAAAGTACGCTGCGCCCTTGCTGGACGGGGACCTTAGCTGGGTAGTGAATATGCCTATCGGCAAATATGAGATCACAGCGAAAGAAGGCAATACAACTTTGTACATCAGGGATTATTCAGAAGGCATCCCTGATGGCAATGTTACCAAATTGGTCAGGGACTTTGTTCCCTGCCGTGTGAACGGGGCTCGTTACTGGATAAAGTTTGATGTACTGAGAAACCCATAAGCAAATGCTGATGAACCCGTAAGGTTCTGCGGGTCACATGCAAACACGGGGCTTCGCCGAAAGGTGATGGCCCCTTTCTTTTTTGTTTAGCATGATTATGCTATTTGCGCCGGGCCGCCAGCAACTAATTTTGTGTTGTCATAGGA
>JAGIAP010000320.1:6629-6845 GCA_017744805.1 Chitinophagaceae bacterium
ATAGGAACTTGAATATTATGAAAGTTGTAATCATCGAAGAAGAAGTAAAGATCGCCAGCCGTTTGCGTGAAGATATGCTTCAATCAAAAGATCGGCCGGACAGTATCGACCATTTCACGGACTTTTTTGAATTCGTCCGTTATCTGAAGGGCCATAGCGAGCCAGATCTCCTGTTGGTAGATATCCTTCAGCTCAATAACCGCGCATTGCGATACT
>JAGIAP010000321.1 GCA_017744805.1 Chitinophagaceae bacterium
CCCTGTGTGGGATGCTCATTGATACCGTCGCCGGCATTGATGATGGCAGCAGGAATATGTTTGGCCAGGAAGTGAGGGGCCCCGGTTGCACTATGACGCATCACCACCATATCCACTTTCATGGAAAGGATATTGTTGACAGTATCCAGGAGGGTCTCGCCTTTAGAAACAGAAGAACCGGAAGCGGTGAAGTTGATGGTATCGGCGCTGAGCCTTTTTTCGGCCAGCTCGAAGGATATTCTTGTACGGGTGGAATTCTCGTAAAATAAATTCACTATCGTCACATCTCTCAAAGAAGGCACCTTCTTGATGGGGCGCTGTAACACTTCCTTGAATTCTGTGGCAGTGTCTAAAATAATCTGAATATCCTCACGGGTTAGATCCCTGATACCGAGCAGATGTTTTACAGAAAGTCGCATTTCAGGGGGCGAAGTTAATGGAAAAATCAATACACTCAAGCGGGGGCTCAGAGAAGGCCTACTTCATCCTTCCCATCTTTCTCTTTCCAGAACACTTTCACTTTCTGGGAGATGATGGAATCGATGCTTCTGCCCACATAATCAGCCTGTATGGGCAACTGCCTGCTGAAGCGGCGGTCTACCAGGATGCAGAGCTCCACCTTGGCTGGTCTGCCAAAATCCAGCAGGGCATCCAATGCTGCACGGATGGTACGGCCGGTATACAGTACATCGTCTATCAACACTACATTCTTGTTCTCGATGCTGAAAGGGATATCGGTATGATTGGGCATATGCAGCTCCCTGCGCACATCATCCCGGTAAAAAGTGATATCCAGTTTGCCGTATTGCACCTTGCCGGGAGGCACCAACTGGTTGATCTCCCCCACCACCCTGTCGCTCACATACACCCCTCTCGGCTGAATGCCGATCAGTACCGTATTTTCCAGGTTGGTATGGTTCTCCAGTATCTGGTGACTTAATCTTTTGATGGTAATAGCCAGTTGCTGCTCGTTCAATACAGTTTTCAAACAGGAAAATTTTTATAAAAATACTTCAAAGAGGCAATATAACGCCAAATTATTGGAATGGGGGACCTGCATCCATAAAACAGTGAGACCTGCAGGAATACCGGCAGGTCTCAATTGATATAAGGTGGTTATCTTATCTTCCTTTATGAAGGGTATACGTGATACCCAGTTGAAATACCCGGTTGAAGATCTTATCGTCACCATTATCATCCAGCCTGCTCAGGCCAAATATATAACGGGCTCCGATACCAACAGGGCTGGAAGGGATATCATAGGATGCACCCAGACCAAGGCCCAGATCAAATCCTTTATAGTTATCATTTACATCAACTGTTACATCCCCTGTCTTCATTTTCCTGCTCACGGCAAATCCAAACTGAGGTCCGAATTCTGCATTCAATCCCTGAACCAGTTCATATTTCACCATAACAGGAATGTTGATGTAGTTGAACCTGATCTTGGTATCTTCACCAGGTCTGTCTATTTTTCCACCCTGAGTTGAATACAACAGCTCAGGTTGAATGCTGACTTTCTTTCCGACAGCAAAATTTGCAAAACCACCTACGTGGAATCCAATTTTGGCATCAACATTATCAGCATCTTTGCCACCCCAGTCGGCCACGTTTACACCACCTTTTAAACCAATCTTTGTTTGAGCATTAGCTGCAGCAAATGTTCCTGCAAATGCAAGCAGCAAGAAAATCCTTTTCATGTTTCTTCGTGTTTAAGTTTATTGACTAGAAGTAAGTACTACGGGCAGATCCCGTTCTTATTAATGGCTGCAAACATATATCGCGGATATCGATCCTACAATACGGTTTGCTGAACACATTCCTGAAATTTTCATGCCACATTTTTTCACTTTGTTGTAAAGCCCATTTAAAACCTGCTACCACGCTGCATTTCAATGACTCATGAAAAACCAGTCAAGAGCCGCAACGTACGATCCGCTATTTTATTTTGCGACCTGTTTTAACAAATGGAATGGCATTTTCCGAGGAAAGAAGCATATTATTTTGTACCGAATAATTTCCAGCTAATACCTAACTGGATAACATTGTTACGGGCAGTTCCTCCCATTTCAGCATCGTTGATATCCGTGATACCGATATTATAACGGGCATTCACACCCAGGTCATCAGTGATCTTGAAACCGGCACCTGCTACCCAGGAAAGATCAGTGCTCTTCGTTACATTTTTCCTATCCAGTTTTGCGCCTTTGTAATCGCTTTCCGCTTTGGTGAGGAAGCCGATCTGAGGGCCTGTTTCCAGGTAAAGACCCAGCGGCAAATGGTACTGGAACATTACAGGCACATTGATGTAATCCAGGTTATATTTTGCCTCACTATCGTATACGTCCTTTTTTGTTCCTTGTGCAGAATAAAGAACTTCCGCCTGCACTGCCATGGTCTTAGTGAAATGGAAACGACCATATGCACCACCATAATAACCAACTTTCATCTCGGCATTTTCAGAAATAACAGAACCACCGTTCAACCTGCTCAATTGTGCACCGGCCTTTGCACCCAGACTGAATTGAGCTGAAGCAGTTGCGATAGAGGCTAGTCCAATGAGGGAGAGAAACACCTTCTTCATAATGTGAATAATTTAAGGGGATCATTGTAATTGATCCGCAAACTTAATACTGCAACTCATATCAGACAGGCAACGATTTGTTAACTTCTTTATTTTTCAGTTACACAGAACAGTTATGAAAAAGAAATCATAAAAAAAGAGCGCTCGATGAGCGCTCTCGATAAATTGAAAAGTATCAGACAATAATTATGCTTCCAACATGAAAGGATAACTGTAATCAACCGGAGGGTTGAAAGTTTCCTTGATGGTTCTTGCACTCAGCCAACGATAGAGGTTCAGTATAGAGCCTGCTTTATCGTTAGTGCCACTTGCCCTGGCACCACCAAAAGGCTGCTGTCCCACTACTGCGCCGGTGGGCTTATCATTGATATAGAAATTACCGGCAGCATTGCGGAGCTTGTTGGTAGCCAGTTCCACTGCATAACGGTCCTGTGCAAGGATAGAACCGGTAAGCGCATAGGGAGATGTTTTATCTACCAATTCAAGTGTTTGCTCAAACTGCTCTGCATCGTAAACATAGATGGAGAGTACTGGTCCGAAGATCTCTTCGCACATGGTCACATAGTTGGGATCCTTTGCTTCGATTACGGTAGGTTGGATATAATAGCCTTTGCTCTTATCACAGTTGCCACCTACCAGGACAGATGCTTTCGGATCGTTCTTTGCATTATCGATATACGACTTGATCTTATCGAAACTTCTTTCATCGATCACCGCATTGATGAAATTGGTGAAGTCTTCCACCGAGCCCATCTTGAAACTATTGATACCATCCACCAGCAGCTTCTTCACTTCTTCCGCGATATTGGAAGGGATATAAGCGCGTGATGCCGCGGAGCATTTCTGTCCCTGGTATTCGAAAGCGCCACGCAACAGGGCTGTAGCTACCACTTTGGGCTCAGCGCTCTTATGGGCGATCACGAAATCCTTACCACCGGTCTCACCTACGATGCGTGGGTAAGATTTGTAATTGGACATATTCTTTCCGATGGTCTCCCACATATTGTTGAACACACCTGTGGAACCGGTGAAATGCACGCCTGCAAAATCCCTATGGTTGAAGCATACATTACCGATGGTAGGCCCATCAACATACACGAGGTTGATGACACCATCGGGAAGCCCTGCTTCTTTCAGGATGCGCATGAACATTTGTGCAGCATATATCTGTGTATTGGCAGGTTTCCAAACCACTACATTGCCGCACATGGCGGCTGAAGTAGGCAGGTTACCACCGATAGCTGTAAAGTTGAAAGGAGTAACGGCCAGCACAAAACCTTCGAGGGCGCGGAACTCGAGCCTGTTGTGGATACCGGGCGCGCTGATGGGCTGCTGACGGTAGATCTCACTCAGGAAATGGACATTGAAACGGAGGAAGTCGATCAACTCACAGGCGCTGTCGATCTCTGCCTGGAAAGCGTTCTTGCTCTGCCCCAGCATGGTAGTGCCATTCATATATGGACGGTACTTCGTAGCGATGAGATCAGCGGCTTTCAGGAAGATATTGGCGCGGTTCTCCCAACTGAGGCTGCTCCAGCTCTCTCTGGCAGCGAGGGCTGCATCGATGGCCCGGGTAACATGGCTGGCATCACCTTTATGGAAATGTCCCAGCACATGGGCAGTTTCATGGGGAGGACGTAGCTCACCTTTATTGCCGGTGCGAACTTCTTCTGCACCGATATACATCGGGATATCAGCCTTTGTATTTTTCAGCTCTGCCAAAACTTCTTTCAATCGCTTTTTTTCCGGGGAACCCGGAGCATAGCTCAATACCGGCTCATTCGCTGGCATAGGGTATGAAAAATATCCAAGATTCATATCATGTAGTTTTTGTGTGAAATGAGATTAAGCATTTTCTTTCTCCATCATCAGGTAAGCCTTGATGAATCCATCCAGTTCTCCGTCCATCACGGGTTGTACGTTCCCTACCTCGAAATCGGTACGATGGTCTTTGATCATTTTGTAAGGATGGAACACATAGCTCCTGATCTGGCTGCCCCACTCGATCTTCTTCTTGTTGGCATTGGCGGCATTCTTCAGGGCTTCGCGCTTGCGCATTTCCTCTTCGTACAAACGGCTCTTCAACATCTGCAAAGCCATCTCCCGGTTCTCACCCTGTGTACGTGCTTTCTGGCACTCCACGATGATACCACTGGGAATATGTTTCAGGCGAACGGCCGTTTCCACCTTGTTCACGTTCTGACCTCCCTTACCACCGGAACGGTAGAATTCCCATTCCAGGTCGGCCGGGTTCACTGCCACTTCGATACTGTCGTCAACCAACGGATATACGTATACGCTGGCGAAGGAAGTATGTCTCCTGGCATTGCTGTCGAACGGCGAGATGCGTACGAGACGATGCACACCGCTTTCGGCTTTCAGGAAGCCGTAGGCAAAGGGCCCGTCGAACTGAAGGGTGGCGCTCTTGATACCGGCTCCATCCCCATCCTGCCAGTCGAGCTCAGTTACGGACCATCCCTGCTTTTCCCCATACATGCGGTACATGCGGGCAAGCATTTCGGCCCAATCCTGGCTCTCTGTTCCGCCGGCGCCGCTATTGATTTGCAGCACTCCGGGCAGTTCATCCTCAGGTTGGTTCAGGGTGCTCTTGAACTCGGCCTCTTCCAGTGCCTGGATGGCCAGATCATGAGCTACGCGGGTCTCTTCTTCCGAAGCCTCCCCTGCCTTCCAGAAATCGAACAATACAGCAAAATCCTCTACCGCGGCATCGGTTTGCTCAAACAGCCTTACCCAGTATTCGTTAAGCTTGATGTTCTTTAAGATCTCTGTAGCGCGTTTGTTATCGTCCCAGAATCCGGGGGATAACGACAATTGTTTTTCCTGGTTTATCTTATCACGTCTGTTATCGACGTCAAAGAAACCTCCTCAGGACCACCATACGGTCCCTCATAGCCTTGATTTGTTCTTGTGTCATAGGGGCGCAAGTTACAAAAAACTAACTGATTGCGGACTTTTTCCGATCTTCAACCCTTCAACCACACATACCATGAAGACCTACGTTTTACTGCTGGCAACAGCATCATTTTTTGCTGCCTGCAACAATGCAGACAATACCAAAAAAGAAGGCGGATCAAAAGCTGACAGCACCACCGCAGCTACGCCTGTGATCAAAGAAGAAACAGTGGTGTACACAGACGGGAAAGACACCCTCAACGGTTTTATCGCTTACGATGAGAGCATCACCACCAAACGTCCGGCCATCCTCATTTTACCTGAATGGTGGGGACTGACGGAATATCCCAAGATGCGGGCCCGCGAGCTGGCAAAGCTCGGCTATATCGCCATGGCAGTGGATATGTACGGAAAAGGGAAGGTAGGGGAAGATCCCAAAACAGCCTCCGAACTGGCCATGCCCTGGTACAAGGATCCCAAGGGCGCCCAACGCCGTATCGACGCGGCAGCCAGCTATATCAAAGGCAATTCCCTTACGGATACCGCAAACCTGGCCGCCATCGGCTATTGCTTCGGTGGCTCCATGGTGCTGAATGCCGCCAAACTGGGATCCAATTTCAAAGGGGTGGTGAGCTTCCACGGTGGACTGGAAGGCGGCGTTGTGCCTCAGAAGGGCCTCACCAAAGCCAATATCCTCGTATGTAACGGAGAGGCTGACAAGTTCATTACCGCTGAACAGATCGCTACTTTCAAGAAGCAGTTGGACTCAGTGGGCGCCACGTACACTTTCACGCAGTACCCCGGCGCATTACATGCTTTCACCAACCCTGCTTCCACTGAGAACGGCAAGAAATTCAATATGCCGATCGCTTACAATGGCGCAGCCGATACTGCATCATGGAATGAGATGAAAGCCTTCTTCAAAACAGTGCTGAAGTAAACATTTATTATCCCAAAAAGGATAGTGAAGAACAGGGTAAGATCGCTTGCATAATGGACAATTTCCGTTGTGTATTGGACAAAAAAAGAAGGCCATTCCCTGGCCATTCCGATAGATCGAACCCTGGTTTTACTATCCTTTTCTTTTTATGCGTATTCCACTTTTTGTTTTTCCACCGCCGCCTCATAACGTGGCAAAACAACCGAAAAAGTGCTTCCTATCCCGGGGTTGCTGTTCACCCTGATACTACCTCCGTTCTTTTCCAGGAAATCCTTGCAGAGCTTCAATCCCAGCCCGGTACCCGTTTCACTATTGGTGCCCCTTGTACTGACATAATCATCACCGAACAATTGATCGATGGTTTCCCGGCTCATGCCAAC
>JAGIAP010000322.1 GCA_017744805.1 Chitinophagaceae bacterium
CTCCGATCGTAAATACCGCGGCAAATGCGGGGATGGCAGGCCTGCCGCGCTTCAGAAGATACAACCCGCCATGACCATCATCATTACCGGGATCTATGATGAAGTGTGGCTGCTGGAGATAGAAGTGGTGGCAGCAGCGTAAGAATGGTTTACCCATCAGAAGCCATATCCTTTCCGGATAAATACCAGGTAGAGAGAATACAAAACAGATAATACCAGAATTACGAGTGCATGTGCCCTGGTAGGCCCATCATAAAAATATTGTTTGGTCCCATCCTTTTTAGGACGATTGGTGAACAACAACATTACACTTGCAATGACAGACAGGAAAGGCATCAGTGGGATCATGAGATAACCTGCAACCACCCAACCTGTCGCCAACCTGGAGGGTTTGACGGTATCCATTTCATGGATCATTACCGGCTCAGGCAATTTCATTTCTTCCTCACCACGCTCCTTCAATAATTTTTTTGCCAGCAACTGATCAAAATAATTCCATTCTTCAGGATCAGACAGCACATCTCTCAATTCGCAGTTGGAAAAATGGAAAAGATAATAGGAAGGATTCACATGGTTCAATTCCTCCTGCGTTCTTTCCTCCATCAGTTTGTCCACCTGATCAAACTGCTCAGGCATCACTTTTACCAGGAACCTGGGATCGGGATCTTCGCCGATATACACATTGTCGAGCGTACGGGTGGTCTGTTCAATATCGAAAATGATATTGTTCTTATCCAAAAAAGCGGCAAATTCTTCTGTCTCTTCTTTGGTGTGAAATTTCGAGTAGGTGAGAAATTCAGGCATAGGATCTTCTTGATATCTCAATATACAATACCCAATTCACTGATCATCTGAATATTTTCTAATAAATCTGCTTATTTATCCCTTATTTTGCCGCACCCATTAAAAGAAAGATGCCCAAAACAGCTATCATAATAGGTGCCGGTCCGGCAGGACTGACGGCCGCTTACGAGTTGCTTGAGCGGACGGACATCGTTCCCATCATACTGGAAAGATCCGGTGATATCGGTGGGATCGCCAAAACCGTCAACTACAAGGGCAACCGGATCGATATGGGCGGGCATCGTTTCTTCTCGAAATCAGACCGGGTGATGAAATGGTGGCTTTCTTTCATGCCGCTGGAAGCCAGTGCAGATCAGCAGATCACCATCCGTTACCAGCAAAAGGAAAGGACCATCGATACCAACAGCGCCGCGCAACCGAAGGATGAAGACCATGTGATGTTGGTGCGCAACCGTCTCTCCAGGATCTATTTCCTTCGCAAATTCTTTAGCTATCCCATCCAACTGAGCTTCCAGACCCTTCGCCATTTGGGCTTGAAAAGGACCATCGCCATCATGTTCTCCTACCTGAAAGCAAGGCTCTTCCCCCGTAAAGAAGAAAAAAGCCTGGAAGATTTTCTCGTGAACCGTTTCGGGTACCAGCTCTATGATCTCTTCTTCCGCGATTACACGGAAAAGGTCTGGGGCGTTCCCTGTAACCGGATCTCCGCCGAATGGGGCGCACAAAGGATCAAAAAGATATCGCTCAGCAAAGTACTGGCCCATGCCCTTCTTCCCGGTAAAAAAAACGGGGACATTGCACAGAAAGGTACCGAGACCAGCCTCATCGAAAAATTCCTTTACCCCAAATTCGGACCAGGACAGCTCTGGGAAGCAGTGGCAAAGGATATCGAATCGAGGGGTGGTAAGATCCTCCTGCACCAGAAAGTGGACCAACTTACACAAACGGATAACCGAATCAGCTCCATTACCAGCTCACATGCCCAGACCGGGGAAAAAATGGAGCTGCAGGGAGATTATTTCTTTTCCACCATGCCGGTTCAGGAGCTCATCGGAGGGCTTACCGGCGATATCCCTGCCGAGGTCCGCGAAGTGGCTGCAGGACTACAATACAGGGACTTCATCACAGTAGGCGTGCTGTTGAAACAACTCAGCACAGTGGATACGCATACAGGTAAGGCTTCAACGCTGGACCTGAAAGACAACTGGATCTATATCCAGGAAAAAGATGTAAAAGTGGGCAGACTGCAACTGTTCAGGAACTGGAGCCCCTATATGGTGAAGGATCCTTCGCATGCCTGGGTGGGCATGGAATATTTCTGTAACGACACGGATGGATTCTGGAAAATGTCCGATGAGGCCATCCGCGATCTCGCCATCGATGAGCTCACCCGGATCGGGCTCGCCCAAAAAGAAGACCTGATCGATGCCGTTGTACTGCGAATGGAAAAGACCTACCCCGCTTATTTCGGCACCTATAATCGCTTTGATGTATTGCGCCGGTTCACGGATCAGTTCCCCAATCTCTTCCTCATCGGCCGCAATGGCATGCACAAATACAATAACTCCGATCACTCCATGCTCACCGCCATGGTAGCCGTAGACAATATCTGCGAGGGAGTGACTGATAAATCAAATCTCTGGGAGATCAATACAGAACAGGAGTATCACGAAGAGAAGAATGCCTAGCCCGGTATTCCCTTCAATAGTTCAACGGCAGGGATATGTTTGATATTCCCTTCTTTGTCGGCTATCACCATGGTCTCGTTTTTCAACGCCGCTTCCCTGATAGCGATATCCACCGCCTTCCTGATACCCTGGAGGATCCTTTCAGCATAGGAACCTGAATAAGGCATTCCTGGTTCTTCCACACTGTCGAAATATTGTTTTTGATCAGCTATCAATGCCCATACAGCTCCATCCCTGATCCTGATCTCTTCCGAAAAACGTCCTTCCGCGATCATTTCAGGCACGCCCGACATATTGCTGACCACCAACCAATAGTTGCAGATCCCGGTATACAGATCGATCAGATTCTGGATGCCTCGTCCGTATCGCCTGCGGATGATATCAGTCGGGATATCATGTCCGCCTTTCCGGACACGGGAAGCCACTCTATCGATGGCCACCTCAGGGGATGCCAGCCAAAAGAACAACAAGGTGACGGTATATCCTTTTGCCCGCGCTGCTTTGATCAGGGACATATAACTCCGGGTAGAAAGGGTGGTCTCGATGGAAAAGCTTGCGCCCTCACGGATCAATCGATCCAGTTTTCCCAACATGATCCGCCCCGCCTCCATGGCAACGCTATCCGGATCGGATGGACATAGTTCCGCCGCAATGTTATCCGCATTCACGAACTCCTTACATTTCCAAATTTCGGGCAGCACGATTGTACTGGCTGTTGTTTTACCAGCGCCATTGCAGCCTGCAAGAATATACAGATCTGGCATTTGAGATCATTTCCGGTTAACAATTGATGGATGGCTCTTTAAGGTGAGGTTCAATTGTCCGAATGCTCCGGTGCTTAACCAAATATCAGCTTGTTCACTTGCGTGATCTCATCCTGGCTGATGGTATGTCCCATTCCCGGGTAGATCTTTTCCGTAACGGTCGCTTTCATGCCGCGAAGGATGGCGGCAGAGGCCAGTACACGGCTCGGCGGAACATGGGGATCAGGATCACTGGTGCCGATAAAGATGGGCGTTTGATTGAAGTCGCCTTTGTAATTACTGACATCGATATCCGCTCCTATCAACCCTCCTGTAAATGCGATCACACCACCATAGCGATGGGCATGACGTGCGGCATACTCGAGCGTGAGGCAAGCCCCCTGTGAGAACCCGAGCAGGTAGATATCACGGTGTTGGATACCTGCATTCAGCACATCATTCACCACTTCATCCACCACTTTGATGGCGGAGCTGAGCCAGGGCTCATTTTCGGCTACAGGTGCCATGAACGAATAAGGATACCATGTATTGTTGGTGGCCTGTGGCGCCAGCAATGCAAAATCCTGTACAGGAAAATAAGAGGATAACGACAAGATATCTGCGGCATCGCCACCACGGCCATGGATCATGATCAGGGCGGAGCTCGCCTGGGACAATGGTTTACCGGCTGTAACCACTTGTTTGCTATGCATAATTATTTGTATTGATCGATGTGAAGGGAAACGGGTGGCAGTTCATTTTCCAGGCGGCTGCGGCGGCTCTCGTATTGAGCAGGCAGCTTCAACAATTCGCCGAGATGATCGATATCCTCATCCACCGCAAAGCCCGGCCCGGAAGTAGCCACTTCGAACAATACCCCGCCCGGCTCACGGAAATAGATACTCGTAAAATAGTTTCGGTCAAGGATCGGTGTTGGGTTGGCATTCCTTTCACTCAGTTTTTTCTGAACAGCAGTCTGGGAGGCTTTATCTGGTGTAGCAAAGGCTATATGATGCACAGTGCCACTACCACCAAGGCCTCGCAGGCTATCAGGCGTACAGAGGATATCCACGTAATTACCTGGCGCATCGGTAGCTGCAAAGCGGAAGCGATTCCCTCGCTCACCGATCAATGTATGATCCAACTGCTCAGTGAGCAATCCGGCGGTACGCTCGTACCCTTCTTCCCATATCTCTACATTGTAAAAGCCTTTGATGGCATGCTCCAGCGGGATTTGCCCGTAAGAGAAGCCAGGGCGCTTATCCGTATCGTTGAACACCAGCTCCAGGCCCAGTCCATCCGGATCTTCAAAATAGATCACCACTTCGGTACCGAACCGCTCTTCAGCCGGTTTATAATTCACATTGAATCTTTTCAGTCGCTCTTCCCAATACCCGATGGAAGCGGAAGGCACAGAGAACGTGGTGGTATTGAGCATTCCTTTTCCATGACGGCCTCTCACCAATCCTGCATAGGGAAAGAAAGTGAGGATGCTGCCGGGATGGCCGGTTTCATCGCCATAATACAAATGATATACATCAGGAGCATCAAAGTTCACCGTCTTTTTTACCAGCCTCAATCCAAGTATACCTGTGTAAAAATCGACGTTCTTTTGGGAGTCGCCTGCAATTGCAGTGACATGGTGGATACCTGTGATCAACTGTGCCATATTCTTGTGTTTGAGGTGCATAAATATAACTTCTTTTTTGCAGCAAATAATTTCAGTAACTTTTCGGGCCAAATCCAAACCAAATTCTATGGATCCCCTTGTAAACCCATCCAGGGAATTGAGAGTGATCGACGGATGTACGCCGATAGAACCGGAAACACCGTTACAGTCCATTGCGCTGACCTTTTCCGGTGGAGGCTTTCGTGCCGCCAGTTTCTCCCTGGGCGTTCTGTCTTATCTGCACCGCATACCCTTCCAGAACAAATCATTACTACAAAAGGTTCGGTTCATCACCAGCACCTCCGGTGGCAGCATCACCAATGCGGCCTATGTATCCAGCCTGTACACGAACCCGCAACATAGTTTTCCCGGATTCTATCAAGAACTGCGAAAAGAAATGGAAGGAGAGAAATTGTTGCAGGAAGCATTCGGCATATTGCGCGATAAAAAAGCCTGGACAGAATCCGGAGTACACACCGATGCCAATGGTAACAAGACCATCATCCGCAAAAAGCAAAACCTCATCAATGCATTTGCCAAGGCTTATGACAAGATGCTTTTCAAACAAGTAACGCTGGGCCAGATAGCCGACGCCAACCACGAGAAGATAAAACCACACCTGGAAAAGGTTTGCTTCAATACCACCGAATTCAATAACGGCATCAATTTCTATTTTCAGATCAATGCCCACCAGCACCATGTGCTCCGTAACGGGAACGGCTATCTGAAATTCAAAGGCAACAATTCAGCCAACCGGCTCAAGCTGAGTGATGTGGTGGCCGCCTCCAGTTGCTTCCCCAGCGGCTTTGAGCCCATCCTCTATCCCAATGATTTTGTGCATGAACAGAATAGCAATGTGAATGAATTGCTGGAAGGACTGGAATACCAACACAACAACCCGCTACACCTGGACCAGGTGAACCAGAAAACCTTTGCCCTGATGGATGGCGGCATCTGCGATAATATGGGATTGCGCGCTGTTCAGATGGAAGATAGCCGTCGCCTCAACAGCAAGCCCGGCACCAAACAGGTGAATAACCATCCTTTCGACCTCATCCTGAGCTGCGATGTAAGCAGCTATTTCAACGATCCTTACCAGGAGAAGAATGGCAGCAGCGGCCGCATTACGAAGTTGCTCACCATCCAGCGACTGATCAATATTTGCAAGTATGCCAATATCGTTTTATTGTTTTGCATTGCCTCTGTGGCATTGAATATAGCGCCCATAGCGGGCTACCTGCTGCTGATCCCATCACTGGCCTTGTCGTTGATCTACTGGACGGGCTATATAAAACTGAAAAAAGCGATCAAGCGGAATACCGGATCGATGGCTGTGGCCTTCCGCTATCTCGATTATTTTCTCAGGCTGCCCTTGAATAAACTGATACCGATGGTGAATGAGCGAATGAAAAGCTCGCTCATGCTTGTAAGCGATCTCTTCCTCAAACAGATCCGGAGAGGACAATATGAGCATCTGCTTTCCAAACCTGTGATGAAGAACAGGGCCCTGGTATGCCTGATCTATGAGTTCAGTTCGGCCCATGAGACCAGGAGACTGAAGAACCTGGAAGACGTGGACGCGGCCTGGTGGGAGCAAATGAAACCTGTTCTGATGCCGTCGAAGGCCATGCAACAATTGGTGGACGAGGCCAGGACCATGGGCACTACCCTATGGTTCGATAAAGAAGAAAAAGATAAAAGAGACAAAGTGATCGCAGCGGGGCAACTCACGGCCTGCTATAACCTGATCAAACATATCTGCAGGCTGGAATCCTTACACGAGCGATACAAAAATGATGAAGCCTTGCAGGAATTGAAACAGGGGCTGCTGAACGACTGGTTACGTTTTCAGCTCGACCCCCGTTTTATGAT
>JAGIAP010000323.1 GCA_017744805.1 Chitinophagaceae bacterium
CCAACAAGCCACTGGTGCGTATTGCAGGCTATGCATGGAATGCACAATCAGGGATCATCGTAGCTAACGGTGGTGCTAAAACATCCAAAGGATCCCTGATGGAAAAGAATGGCGTAAAGCTGGAGCTCATCCGCCAGGACTGGCTCTCTGAGCTGCGCAACCTCCACATGAAGTTTGTGGATGAATTCGATAAAGGGATCAACAATCCTGCCGAAGGCGTAGCTGCCATTATGATCATGGGTGACGGGGTACCTTTTTACATCAGCTCTTCGCAGCAGGCGCTGGACGATAAATATGGAAAAGGAAAATACCAGTTACAAGCGATCGCGGCTATTGGTCTGAGTTATGGGGAAGACAAACTGATCGGGCCTCCAAGCTGGAAGATGAACCCTCAATCCATGAAAGGCGCCCTGGTATCTGCCGTGATCGGTGATGGCGACTGGGTAACTGCCGTTAACTATGCTTTTGCCAACGGCCTCAAGGTGAACCCTGATCCCAGCACCTACGACGCGGAAGCCGTCAACTTCCTCGCCTCTGCCAATGACGACTATATCGAATCAGCCAAAGAACTGATCAAAAGCCAGCAGGAAGGCTGGACCATTCCCCTGAAAGAGGTAAAAGATGGAAAGCTCACCGGCAAGACCATCAACAAGAAAGTGGATGGCTGCGCCACCTGGACTCCTGGCGACAAAATGGTATTCGATAAACTGGCCGGGTTCACAGATGTGGTGTCAACCAAAGAATTCAATAACCAAATGGCTACAACGCTGATCGTTTTGCGTCAGTGGGCTGAGAACAATAAAGATGTGATCGGTAAGATCCTTCGCTCTGCCTACACGGCCACCAACCAGATGAAGCAATATGATAGCTGGAGAAAGAAAGCGTCTGAAACCACTGCAAAGACCTTCGGCATAGAAACACCCGAGTATTGGTACAATATGTTCAAAGGGCAGAAAGGGGAAAAGAATGGCGTGAGCTATAATATGGGTGGATCCCGTGTTTTCAACCTCGCAGATGCTAACCAGTACTATGGGATTTCGGATGGAACTAACCGTTATAAAGCCGTATACGACCAGGTAAGTCGTTACCTGAAAGAGCTGAACCCCGCTGGTTTCAACCAGAACGTGAAGCGTGTGGTGCCTTACGAGGAAGCAGTGAATACTGCCTTCCTGAAAGAGATCAAAGATATCGATGCCGGTGCATCCTATACCACCGATTACTCTCAGAAAGCTACCAGCGTGGTTGCTTCAGGCGAATGGAGGATCAACTTCGATGTAGGCCGTGCAAGCATTCGCCCCGAAGCGGAAGATGTACTGGAGCAGATCTACAACCTGTTGATCCAGGCAGAGGATTCAAAACTGGAACTGGTAGGTCATACAGACAATAGCGGGTCGCAGGATGCGAATTACTCCTTATCCGCCGCACGTGCAGAAGCTGTGAAGAACTACCTGGTAAAAAGAGGGATCCCGGTGAACAGGTTCCAGAAAGTGGATGGTAAGGGTCAGGATGAACCGATCGCCGATAACAACACGGCCGCCGGCAAAGCGAAGAACAGGCGTGTAGTGGTGACCATTCTTAAGTAATCAACAATAGTTCTTAGGCTGGGTAACAGATGGAAGCAGACAAAGAAATCTGTGCCCGGCCTATTCCAAACCAACTCAACCAAACAAAAATGAAACTCTCCAATTGGTTCAAACCTTTTGAAAAAATAACCCCACAACAGCGAATGATCATCGGTGTTAGCTGGATCGCCCTGATCGCTGTCTATTGGTTCATCAGCTCATCCGGCACCACCCATCTTTTTCCTACACCCGGTCAGGTATGGGATGGTTTCAAATCCCTGTACAGTGAAGGATTGATAGTGCATGTGTTCAGTTCTTTGTCGCTTTGCTTACAGGCAACATTATTGTCGGTGATAGTTTCGCTGATGCTTGTGTATCTGTCCCCGCTGCCAGCGTTAAGGCCGCTGGCGGTGACCATGAGTCGGTTGCGATACCTGCCATTGACGGGGATCACTTTCTACCTGGCGATATTGGTCAGCAACGCCAGAACGATGCAGATAGGTGTGCTCTTTATTTTCATGAGCCTGTATTTCATCACATCATTGCTGGCGGTGTTGAAAGATATTCCGAATGAAGAGATCGATCATGCGAGAAGCCTGAAATGCAGCAGGTGGGAAGTATTGCTGGAAGTGGTGATCAAGGGACGATTCGATTATGTGATAGATGTGCTGCGCCAGAACCTGGCCATCACCTGGATGATGCTGGTAACGGTGGAGTCTATCCTGGTTGCGGCCGGTGGGCTGGGGGTGCTGATCAAGAACAGTGATAAATTCATGAACCATGGGCGCATTGTGGCCCTGCAACTGGTGATCTTACTGGTAGGTCTGCTGCTGGACTGGCTCTTGCGAACTCTTCGTAAATCCGTATTCAAATATTCAACCTTCTAATCTTTTACCATGACCTCTTTTTCATACGAACAAAAACAAACGATCCTGTCAGTAGAAAATCTCAGTGTTGCTTACAATGGGAAGGTGATCATACAGGATATCAATTTCAATGAGCGCGATACGGTGCGGCCAGACAGGCAGCAGGGTCAGATCATCGCGTTCCTTGGAAGATCCGGCCGCGGAAAGTCGACGCTCTTCAGGACCCTCACGGGACTTGAAGCGCCCACCACCGGGCAGGTATTGATCCCCGATCTTACTAAGTCAGCTACCAACGGTCATCAACCCGCGAAAAAAGTGGCTGAAGGTGATGTCGGCTTTGTAGATCAGAAATACACTTTGTTCCGTCATAAGACAGTGTTTCAATCATTGCTGTTTGCGATGCGTAGATCAACGCTTACTGCTGCAGAAAAAAAAGATAAAGTATTGCAGTACCTGAGCGACTGGGGCCTTACCCAGGTAAAGGATCAGTATCCTGTATTCCTCTCCGGTGGTCAGCGTCAACGGACAGCCATCCTGGAACAATTGCTGAGCTCAGGATATTATATGGTATTGGATGAGCCCTTTTCAGGACTGGATGTGGGCAATATCCAAAGCGTAAAGAAAGCATTTCAATGGATCAATGCGAGCCATGAATTACATACCATCATTTTCAGTACCCATGATATCGAGCTGGCAGTTGAGCTGGCAGATAGTATTTATGTGCTGGGATATCCGAAAGATGAGGAAGGTAAACTTGGTGCAGCCGGAACTTTGTTGAAACACTTTGATCTGAAGCAAATGGGACTGGCCTGGCAGGAGAGCTTCGGGAATGAGCATTTGGATTGCGTGAAGATGATCAGGGAAACGATGCTGGCTTCGTAAAAAATGTATCTTATTTAAAGACAGTTGCTTGTGGTGTTAAATGCATGAATTCTAAATTTGAATTCATGCATTTTGTATCTTTTGCCAGGTTTATGCATTAGAAGAAATTCACATGCCGCTTAAATATCTTCATGAAAAGGAGTGATAATAGCGCACAATGAGAATTTTCGTCTTTCCGAAGAACTAAAAGAAAGATTTGACGAATTACTGGACCTCATCTACCAGCACATTGAGCAACTTTAGATTTCGTAACTTCCATTATGCAAATCACCATCCGGCCGGCCGCTCCGTCAGATGTCGAAACCATCTACTCCTTCATCTGCGATCTCGAAGAAATCACTTTCGATCTCGAGGTCTTCCAACCACTCTACACGCAAAACATTGCTGATAACAATAATATCTACCTGGTTGCCGATTCTGAAGAAGGCAAAACCATCGGCTTTATTTCAGCTCATGGGCAACTTCTCCTTCACCATCTGGGCATGGTGTATGAGATCCAGGAGATGTTCGTTCATCCGGAGTTCCGGGGAAAAGGCATCGGACACCTACTGATCGGGGCTCTTGAAACCCGCTTGCGCGATCGGGAATGCCGCTCTTTCGAGGTCACAACCAATACCAAAAGGGTGGCAACCCAGGACTTCTATGCCTCCTGTGGTTTCAATAAAACCCATGTCAAATTCACGAAGGAATGGTAAGGTGAACCGGTCTCAAATCCCGGCTATGCATAATAATAATTGGTTTACAGTTGCTTATGCTACTTTTCACTCCATTTTTTACCAAACCATGCCATCTTCTCTTTAGCCCCATCCTGTACAATCCTGACTTTATTCTCCAAACTGCCAGAAACCTTGAATTTCCGCTCCAAAGCCCAGATTTTGGGTGTACTTTTGTGGGCTAAAATCCGCCAGGCTGCCCCGGCAGTTTCGAGATCGGAAAAATTTTAGGCGGAATGTTTGCTTGACATTGGAAATCAGGAAGATACCGCATTATGGACAATTCCTCCCAAGGGAACCAAAATCTCCCGGTATTGTTATATATGCACACCATTCCTAAACTGACAATCAAAATAACATGATCACGATTTCAGATAATGCAAAGAAATATATCCATCAATTGATGGAAAAAGAAGGCACACCCGAAGGAAGCTTCGTTCGTGTGGGCGTGAAAGGAGGCGGATGCTCCGGACTGGCTTACGAAATGAAATTCGACCAGGAAACACGTGAGAACGACCAGGTTTTTGAAGACAAAGGTGTGAAACTGGTAGTGGAAATGAAAAGTCTGCTCTACCTGTACGGCACTGAATTGGATTACTCCGGAGGCCTCAATGGTAAAGGTCTTTTCTTCAATAACCCCAATGCGTCAAGAACCTGCGCCTGTGGTGAAAGCTTTGCTGTTTAACAACAGCCCCGAACACTAAGACCCGATTCAAAAATTATGAGCACAGATTTAGATATTTTAAAGGATGTCTCCACGGAAGAGTACAAATATGGCTTTACCACGGACATCGAAATGGAAATTGCACCCGCAGGGTTGAATGAGGATACCGTGCGCTTCATTTCGCAGAAGAAAAATGAACCGGAATGGATGCTGGAATATCGTCTCAAAGCACTCCGTCATTTTCTGAAACTGGAGATGCCCACCTGGCAGAACTTTGAACTGCCTCCGATAGACTTCCAGGCAATATCTTATTACGCTGCCCCTAAAAAGAAGGCAAAATACAATAGCCTCGATGAGGTGGACCCAGAGCTTCTGGCCACTTTCGAAAAGCTGGGCATCCCCCTCTCCGAACAGAAGTTACTGAGTGGCGTAGCGGTAGATGCCGTTTTCGACAGCGTTTCCGTAGCCACTACCTTCAAGGATAAACTGAAAGAAATGGGAGTGATCTTCTGCTCTTTCAGCGAAGCCGTTCAGGAACACCCTGAACTGGTGCAGAAATACCTCGGCAGCGTAGTGCCTTACACAGACAATATCTTCTCTGCCCTCAATGCAGCAGTAGTGTCTGACGGATCCTTCGTATACATCCCCAAAGGTGTTCGCTGCCCCATGGAACTGAGCACTTACTTCCGTATCAATGCCCAGAACACAGGACAGTTCGAGAGAACCCTCATCATTGCCGACGAAGGAAGCTATGTCAGCTACCTCGAAGGTTGTACCGCTCCCATGCGTGACGAGAACCAACTGCACGCAGCGGTAGTGGAGCTCATTGCCCTGGAAAATGCAGAGATCAAATACTCTACCGTTCAAAACTGGTACCCCGGGGATAAAGACGGTAAAGGCGGTATCTACAACTTCGTTACCAAACGCGGTATCTGCAAAGGCGATAATTCAAAGATCAGTTGGACCCAGGTGGAAACCGGTTCATCCATCACCTGGAAATATCCCAGCGTGATCCTCAAGGGTGATAATTCAACAGGTGAATTCTACTCCGTTGCCCTCACCAAGAACAAGCAGATCGCAGACACTGGTACCAAAATGTATCATATCGGAAAGAACACCCGTAGCCGCATCATCTCCAAAGGTATCTCTGCCGGACAAGGACAGAACAGCTACCGCGGTCTGGTGCAGGTGGGTAACAATGCGGACAACGCAAGGAACTTCACGCAGTGCGATTCACTGCTGATCGGAGACGAATGCGGAGCGCACACTTTCCCATACATCGAGTCTAAGAACAACACCGCCATGATCGAGCACGAGGCCACTACCTCCAAGATCGGGGAAGACCAGATCTTCTACCTGAACCAAAGAGGTATCGATACTGAAAAAGCAGTAGCCCTCATCGTGAACGGTTATGCGAAAGAAGTTCTCAACCAGTTGCCCATGGAATTTGCTGTGGAAGCACAGAAACTGCTGGCGATCTCACTGGAAGGCAGCGTAGGATAATCCATTATTTGTAAACACACCCGAGACAAAATAAAACTCAATAAAACGCATCATGTTAAGTATAAAAAATCTGAAGGCTTCTGTAGATGGCAAGGAGATTCTGAAAGGACTGGACCTGGAAGTAAAAGCAGGCGAAGTACACGCTATCATGGGACCTAACGGTTCCGGTAAAAGTACCCTCGCTTCCGTACTGGCAGGAAAAGACAATTATGAAGTTACCGGCGGCCAGGTGACCTTCGATGGAAAAGACCTTCTGGACCTTTCACCCGAAGACCGCGCCAGGTCCGGATTGTTCCTGGCATTTCAATACCCTGTTGAGATCCCCGGTGTTTCCAATATCAACTTCCTGAAAACAGCCATGAACGAAGTTCGGGCTTATAATAACCTTCCTCCCATCGAAGCAAAGGAGTTCCTGCGCATGATGAAGGAAAAACAAAAACTGGTAGAATTCGATTCCGCTCTCGCCAACCGCTCCCTCAACGAAGGTTTCTCCGGTGGTGAAAAGAAAAGGAACGAGATCTTCCAACTGGCGATGCTCGAGCCCAAGCTCTCCATCCTCGATGAAACGGATTCTGGTTTGGAT
>JAGIAP010000324.1 GCA_017744805.1 Chitinophagaceae bacterium
GCCTCACACCAGGTCAATACAGGGAAAAACATTCCCAGGCCCAATAAAATCCGAAAAGTTCACCATCCCATCTCCTTTCCGGTTCCTGAACTTTATGTCATCATTGAACATTTAAATCTTACTTTTTTATGTCAGGACATGAATTAAACGGGAAAGTGGTACTTGTTGCCGGTGGTGCCAAGAACCTGGGAGGATTGATCAGTCGCAACCTTGCAGCGAAAGGAGCCAAACTGGTGATCCATTATAACAGCAACAATACAAAAGCTGAAGCAGAAAAAACGCTGAACTACATCAAGAGTAAAGGCGGGGAAGCCATCCTTCTACAGGCAGATCTCACCAAAGTGAAAAACATACAGAACTTGTTTGGCGCTGCCAAAACAGCTTTTGGTGGCATCGATATCGCCATCAATACGGTGGGAATGGTACTGAAAAAACCTTTCACGGAAACTACAGAACAGGAATACGATACGATGATGGACGTGAATGCGAAACAAGCTTATTTCTTTTTGCAGGAAGCGGGCAAACAGCTCAATGAAAATGGGAAGATATGCACTATCGTCACTTCGTTATTGGCAGCATTCACCGGATATTATTCCACTTATGCCGGAGCCAAAGCGCCCGTTGAACATTTTACCAGGGCAGCAGCCAAAGAGTTCGGAGGCAGAGGTATTTCCGTTACCGCTGTTGCGCCTGGCCCTATGGACACTCCCTTCTTTTATGGACAGGAAACCGAAGATGCAGTGGCTTTCCATAAATCTGCATCCGCATTGGGCGGCCTGACTAAAATAGAAGATATCGCCCCCTTGGTTGAATTCCTGGTAACTGATGGATGGTGGATAACCGGACAGACCATCTTCGCCAATGGCGGTTATACCACCCGGTAAGTTGAAGCAAATAGTTCTATTGGAACCCTCATCAATTGCAGAGCAGCCTCTCACGGCTGCTCTTTCTTATTATGAATTTCCCTGTATCAGCATCACAATGCCAACGATCACCAAAATGATCAGGAGCACCAGCAGGGTCACTTTCAACGCCGATACCGGCTTCTTTCCGTGTATCCTGCCTGTTTGTCCATTTACCAGGAAATGATAGGTCTTTTTCTTGTAGATATAGGAACAGATCCAGATCGGAAGCAGGATATGCTTGTAAGTTTGATCGGAATAAGCGGTTTGCACTTCCAACCCTTTGTACGTATCGATACGGCATTGATCTGCACAAGCCTCTTCAATCACCTGCCCCATGAAATTCTCCGCTCTCTCGTATCCTTCATTGACGGTGATATCATATACATCGGCCTTCCATCCTGAAATATACCTGGCATCGAAGTTCACCAGCTCCTCCAGCCGGTACGGGAAAATGCTTTCATATTCTTCCTGCGATACTTCCAGCGCACCGCCGATCAGGATATCATCGAAGAAATGATCGTATGTTCCTTCGCGATAGATCCATTCCGTATGCCGCACCTGGCGGGATTGCCTCTTACCTTGCGCATCTGTGTAATATTCTGTAACGTAGTAGTAACGACCGCCATAGCCTGACCATTGACTATGTGTTTGAGCATCGTAGGTCCAGAAGGGAAGATAGATGCCTTGTAAAGCATCCTGCCTGGCAAATTCTTTGAGATCGCCTGGGGCAAACCAACCCTTGCCCAGCCAGGTTTTGAAAATGGAAACAGATTCCTGCTTGTCGATCATGAAAGGGATCATGCCCGAAGGCTGGATGATCCGGGTTTTATAAGCGACGGGATTGACGGCCTCATAATTACAGAAGCTGCAAATGAATACCGGCATTTCCGTAGTGAACACAGACTGTGATCCGCAACGGCCACATTTGTATACCTGTTGCTCGATAGTGACGGCAGCCGCTTCTGCGCCGCCATTGAGTTGCGCCCGGAGACTGTTCTCCTTGACAAGGTTTGCTGATTTCTCGATTTCCACTTTTGTACCACAATGCCCGCAAACCAGTTGCTGGGTTTTGGCATTGAAATGCAATTGTGAATTACAGCCAGGACAGGGGAATAGCAGCAAAGTTGCTGTGGTGGTGGATTCCATGGTGCTTACAACTTACCTAAGATCTCTGATTTCTTTTGATTGAACTCTTCCTCGGTGATGATGCCCTGGGTTTTGAGCTCGCCCAATTGCTTCAGCAGATCCAACAGTTTTTGTTTATCCTGGGCCTCGCTTGCCTGGGCATTCCCACCGGCAGCGGGCAGTTGGGTTTGTTGTAACAGGTTGGTAAGGATAACGCCAGCTCCCACACCGGCTGTACCTGCTGCGCCGGGGTTATTGGCCAGGTTCTCGATAGCAATGCCACCCTGCATCTGGTTGAACTGGTTCAACTTATTGTTGAGCATATTGAGCTGCGTGGTTTTGTCCAGCATCTTTTCCACTTCCTCAGGAAGGGAAACATTCTCGATATAGAATTGTCCCAGCTCGATGCCCCATATATCGAATTCTTTCTGGAAAAGTGGTTTCAGCTTCTCACCCAGTTCCGTAAAATTGGCTGCCAGGTCCAGCACTGAAATATTAGCTTCAGCCAGACCTTCGGAGAGCTTACTCACAATGATATTCCTCAGTTGCTCCTGCACAGCATCGATGCGCACCCAGGGGTTGGTGCCTGCAAACTCTTTGATGAATTTTTTCGGATCGATCACGCGCATGGAATAAGAACCAAATGAACGGAGACGAACCTGCCCGAATTCTTTATCCCTTACGATGACAGGATTGGAAGTGCCCCATTTCAGGTTAGGGAACTGTTTAGTATTGACGTAGTAAATATCAACCTTGAAAGGAGAATCGAAAAGGTATTTCCAGGATTTCAGCGTAGTGATGATCGGCATGTTCTTGGTGGTGAGCTCATGCCTTCCGGGGATATACACATCGCCGAACTCACCTTCATTCATCAGCACCGCTACTTGAGACTCGCGGACGGTAAGCTGGGCGCCATTGTTGATCTTATTGCCTTTGTCGGGGAATTTATAGATAACGGTATCCTGGGTATCGTCTACCCACTCTATGACTTCGATAAATTCATTCTTGATAAAATCGAACAGGCCCATAGTATTTGATTTAGAGAGTTTGTATAGTTTGTAGCGAATTGAAGGGAAAAATTACAGAAAATCCGGGAGAGTGCTGAAAGTTCAGCTCATGGCCTTCAATTCCTCCAGAATCTGCTGGCAATCAGATTCCTTTTTACTGAATACTCTTGTCCAGTAATCATCAGAATCATAGACCCGGCCGGTTTGGATGAGAACGCTGTCCATCTGGTACCAGGAATTGTAGGTATCGCAGGCTTCCGGAAAGGTTTTGCAGGTTTTCCATTTTTTTTCAATCTCTGATTTATTGGGGCCTTTCCCAAAAGACTGCGCTTTATACGCGTTGAACAAGGGCTTTCTGAGCTCATCTTCGATAGCGTATCCTTCGATCATCTTCTCGAATGAAGTATAAATGGGACAAGTTTTTTCCGTGTCATTATTGTAAACAGCCAATACGCCTGTTTCGCTCAGCACATACCAGTATTGAGCAGTGGCATGAGTGCCGAAAAAGAACCAGGTGAAACCATCTATCACCATCTCATCAGCCGGTTTTCCGTAGAGCATATGTTGCCTGGGAAAAAGATCTGCTTCAAAGGAATTGTCCTGATCTTTGGCAATCGTAAGTGTCAGTCCACCATATTTGGCGCCAATCTCCACTACACGAATAAACACCGGCAATCCAATCTTGATAAGGTAATCGGCATGTTCTTCCGCAGAGGCGGTATAGTTGGGATCCCTTCTGAGTGAAGCTATATATTTCTGAGCGCGGAGAGAAACTTGCATAAGACAAGATACGGAGAGCCGCTCAAACTATTAGTATAGACTAATAAAAAAGGGAGATGCTTTAAATTTTGGTGTGCCCGTTGCTCGCGGGGGCGCGAGCAACGGGCACACAATAAGTGAATTCATCGGCCACCAGGAATATTCTATTTCAGTAATTCAAGGATCCCTTCATTCCTGATGATCATCATCCCCTGCCGGTCTTCCGTTATACCACGTTCAAGCTTGTAGGTATAACGGGGCCGCGCACCCTCCATTACCGTTGGCATAAAGGCAAACTGGATATTTTCATTTTTCCTGAGGGCCTCTCCCACTTCGATAATATGGGTAGAAACCACAAATAAACAATCGGTATATCCGGAAAAGGCTTCGGTAACCGAAAGGGTTCCATCATAAGCATCCTTCACATTGGTGCCTTTGAACAGCTCATCGAACATCAGCAGCAATCTGCTTCCGGACGCAGCCGCTTCCGCAGCCTGCTTTACCCGCACCACTTCTGCATAGAAATGGCTATAGCCCAATCCAATATTATCAGCTACATTGATACTGGTGTACATCCCTTCCCGCACAGAGAACTCAACATCCTTTGCTGCCACAGGAAATCCCATATGCGCCAGGTACATGAGTATGCCGATGGATTTCATCAGGGTGGATTTGCCCGCCATATTGGCACCGGTAAGGAATATCACATTTTTCTTGTCGCTCATGGTGATATCGTTGCCGATAGCTGCCTCGAGGCATGGATGCCGGAGATCCATAGCCGAAAACAAATCGCGCACGGCAGGCAGAGCCTTCGCATAAGTGAAACCACGCGCCGCCGCTACATTTCCCACGGCAATATTTACATCCAGCTCAGCAATGAAATCCATGATCCCCTGCATTTCCTTCCCCAGTACATTCTTCAGCAGGTGGTCGTAATAAGCGATCTTTTGCAGGGGCAGGTCCTGATAAATATCCGTGTTCAGCAACGCCTCCACCTGCTTGCCATCGAGGATGGACCTGGCGGCTTTGATCCGATCTTCAAAAACACCATTCCCGGGCGGGATCATCTCCAGAAAAGAAGCGCATTTCTTCAAGGTCACAATAGTGGCCTGCAATCCCTGCACGATCTTCTTGAAGCGCTCATCCCTGGTGAGACTGGACAGTATCTTTTTGAACGATATATCCAACAGTGCCATCGCTGCATTCTTCTTGCCCCCTCCATCCAGGTACTCGCGCATCAGGTTGATCTGCATTACATCGAAAGGGAAACTGAGTTTCGCCTCCTGGAAAAAACGGAATACGGCAGTTCTTTTGTTGATAGCGGTTTCATCCAGTAACGGATGATGGAACATATCATCCAGCAGTTTTTCACCACCTCTCGTTCTTACCCGGTTGAACAAATGATACACAGAGCCCTGCCTGAATTTCCCCAGCAGGTTCAGCTCTTCCAGGGTTTGTTTATCTATCTTGAAACTCATGCCAGTGAATGTTTATTATTTGAAGGGATTTGCTTCGCTTTGTTTTTTAGTCCATTTTTCAGGATCTCCAGGATCCCTTCGTTATTGATGATGATCATACCATGCCTGTCTTCCGTGATTCCGCGTTCCAGTTTGTAGGTATATTCAGGAGTATGGCCGTTCATGCGCGTAGGCAGATACTGAAACCCGATCTTCGGATTTTGCATCAGTTGTTCACCTGCCTCCACGATATGTGAAGAGATCACGAACATACTGTTCACTTTTTGAGAAAACCCATTGGTGACGGCCACGGTGGCCTCATGTGCATCTTTCACATTGGTACCCCTGAACAACTCATCGAATATGATGAAGAGTGATTTCCCCGCATGCAGCTCCTCTGCCATTTTCTTCACACGCAAAACTTCAGCGTAAAAATGACTGGCGCCGATACCCAGGTTATCCGGCAGGTTGATAGTGGTGAAAATGCCATCCATCACCGGGAAGCGCATATACTGTGCCGCTACCGGGAATCCCATATGCGCTATATACACTGCAGTGCTCAGCGCTCTCAGGAAAGTGGATTTCCCCGCCATATTCGCACCCGTGAGGAAAAGCACGGGCGAAGCGGCATTCAGACTGATATCATTGCTGACCGGGCTTTTGAGCTCAGGATGATAGAGCCCCTTTATCTCCAGTTCATTTTTCCCTTTTTCCAGTGCTTCCGGGAAAACGAAATTCCTTTTACTGGCTACATCGGCAACGGACAGGTATACATCGAGATTGAAAATATAAGCAAGCAGCTTTTTGATCTTCGCATGCTCACGCACCCGGAACAAAGTATCGAAAGCGGTAACGGACGCATAGGACAATTTGCCTTTGGAATTATCTTTCAGCACCGGTTCAAAGGCCGGATCGGCCAGCAGCAACAATATTTCTTCTTTCTCATCAGCATAGGATCTCACAGTTTCCAGTTCCCTGGAATACAGGAATAGCTGCGTGATCTTTACCAGTTCTATCACCGACGAAACGCCATTCTGGATCTCCTTTTCGCCGAATACGGGCGCATTGGGAGATCGTCTTTCACCCGGTTCCGCATGCATCAGGTATTTCTCTGCCATATCGAAGAGAGAAGCACTGTAGGGGAAACGGGCACCCGATCTGGCAAATTCTCCGATCAGGGAACTGCGTTTATTGATCAGCTCCCTGCTTCCCAATGGACGACGGAACATTTCCTGTAAAGCAGATTCACCGCCCCGGGTATGGGTTTGATTATAGATATCATAAATGCCCGGTGCCTCTTTCTTACTGAAGATCCTCAGGTCATCGATGGTTTGTTCATCTGTTTGAAGGTGCATCTTATTTTCGTTTTCTTCGGATAATGATGATAGTTCCTAATACAGCCAGGAATGCAGGTATGATCCATACATTGATCGTGGTCAGCAAATCGGCCGTCTCAGGAG
>JAGIAP010000325.1 GCA_017744805.1 Chitinophagaceae bacterium
CTTGCATCCATCCTGGAGAGAGAGCAGTCGGCTGAAATGCCCGCCGTACGCAGGATTCCGGCGTTCATGAAATGGATGAAATATGCAGCCGTGCTGGCAGGATTGCTGATGATCGGAGCTGCCACCTATCTGTTCTTCGATAAAAAAGAGAAAGTCCCATCCGGAATTGCAGGCAACAACTATGTTACCAAACCTCTGGATCCCCGCCGCGCCACGCTTGTGCTGGCCGATGGAGAGAGTATACAATTACAGGAGAACCCGGATTCGAAATTTCAACAAGGCCAAACCGAGATTACCAATATTGATACAAGCCTTTTGAAATATACCGCCCATGAAGGGCTGGTGAAACCGGCCGGGTTCAATACCCTGATCATTCCGAGAGGAGGTCAGTACAAGCTGGAGCTGGCGGATGGGACCGAAGTATGGCTGAATGCTGCTACCAAACTCCGGTATCCTGCTCATTTCGGAGGGGTTACCAGGAGAGAGGTTTTCCTCGAAAGCGGCGAAGCATATTTCAAAGTGAAAAAGAATACGGCCCTGCCCTTTATCGTGAATGCAAAAGGCATGGAAGTGCAGGTGTTGGGCACGGAATTCAACGTGAATACGTATACGAAAGATATTGCCACCACCCTGGTGAATGGATCCGTAAGACTGAATGCCACTGGCCTGCAAGCCATGCTGGATCCAGGTTTGCAAGGATCGCTCTCCAATGGGAGATTCAGTACCAAAACTGTGGATACAGAAATATATACCGCCTGGAAAGACGGACAGATCATCTTCGACGAGATCAGTCTTGAAGAAGCCACCAACAACCTTAGCCGCTTATACGATTTCGATTTCGTCTTCTCTTCTCCCGAGCTAAAGACGAGGAAAGTAGGGGGAAGGCTTAAGAAAGAAGCGCATATCGAAGACGTGCTCGCTCTCATTGAACAACCTGCCTATGTCAAGTTCAACATCAACGGAAAAACAATCACTGTCAGTCAGGTCATGTCTAAATAAGTAAGCGTACCGAAGAAAAACGGAGATAACAACCAAAACTAAACTCGATTACCATGATGAAACATCTTGTGGTATTCCGCAGCCTTTTGCTGGCAGCGGGTGTACTCTTCATGCTTTCCCTGAAAGCGCAGGACACCGGAAAACCGGTGAGCCTCAATGTTAAGAACGCCAAACTTTCCGAGGCGTTGAATGCGCTGAGAAAAAGTTCACAGATCAATCTTTTCTACAGCGTAGACGATGTGAACAAATATCCGCCCGTCACTATCAATGTAACCAACCGCCCCTTATCGGAAGTGTTGGACCTCTTACTGGAAGGAACGGATATGAAGTTTTCCATCGAGAAAGGCACCATCATCATCAAAAGGAAACCGGCGGCAAACAATGCTCCTTCCAGGAGTATCGATACTACGGTGGCTGTGCGTGGTGTGGTGTTGAATGCCAAAGGCCTTCCGCTCACCGGCGCCAGTGTGGTGGACCAGGGCTCCGGACGCTCCGTGGTTACGGATGTGTCCGGAAAATTCCTGTTGGTGACCTCCAAAAGAACAACCCTGAAGATCACCTATGTGGGCATGAAGCCAATGAGTGTGAACATCCGTACCGAAAATGAGACCATCACCCAGAATATCACCATGGAAGAAGCGCCCAATGAAATGAACCAGGTGGTAGTGACCGGATACCAGGTGATCCGTAAATCGGAAATGGTGGGATCCGCCAACACAGTGAAGCGCGAAGAAATGATGTACGATGGCACCAATACAGTTGAACAAATGCTACAAGGCAAACTGCCCGGCACCGTGGTGGTGAACCAGAGCGGTATGGTGGGCACAAGACCGAAAGTTCGTGTGCGTGGTACTTCCACCTTGCTGAGCAACCAGGAGCCTGTGTGGGTGATCGATGGTGTAATCCAAACCGATCCCATTCCCTTTGAAGCACAATCCCTCAATGATGTGGGCAATAGTTTCGATATGATGCGTAACCTCGTGGGTAACTCCATCGCCTGGCTGAATCCAAATGACATCGAAGATATTACCGTTCTGAAAGATGCTGCCGCTACCGTCCTGTATGGCGTGAAGGCAGCCAACGGCGTGATCGTTATCAAAACCAAGCGGGGTAAGCCCGGGGGCAGGATGGCCGTGAATTACAGCGGTGGGTTCGCCATTACCGAACGCCTCAATTATGACAGATTGAACCTCATGAACTCCAAAGAGCGGATCGATGTGTCCAGAGAGATCTATGAGAACAAACTGATGGGAAGAACTGTGACCACAGCAGTGGGGTACGAAAATGCGCTCAACCGCTACCTGAGAAAAGAGATCAGCTATGACGAATTCAATGCACAGGTGAAATACCTGGAAACAGTGAACACAGACTGGATGAAGATCCTCTACCGGACACCCTTCAGCCATAACCATAATATCAGTCTTTCAGGCGGAACAGACCGTATCACTTATTACGCATCATTGTCCACCGCCCAGAACTATGGCATTGCCAAAGGGAACGATTCCCGCAATATGTCCGGTAAGCTCAGCCTGGATGCCAAGGTCACGGACAAGCTTACGGTAAGCGCCTTCATCAATACCAATGTGATCCGCAATAGCGGCTTCTATACTATTGACCCTTTCAAATACGCACAGGAAACGAGTCGCGCCATCCCTGCCTATGATCCGTCCGGTAAACTGGCCTACTATGATGTGCCGGGTTTCAATGGCAATAATTTCCGGTACAATGTGCTGAATGAGCTGGCCGAAACAGGCAATGAGAATGATCAGCGGAACTTCAATGCCAACCTCAATATCAACTACAATATCCTGAATGGTCTCCGGTTTGAAAGTTTGTTGGGCTACAGCTCCGGCACTGCTACCGGCGAAACCTGGGCCTCTGAGTTCAGCAGCTATATTACGCAGATCCGCAGGTATGAAGTGGGTGCGTACAATGTGGGCTCTGTGGAATACATGCAATCCCCGCTGCCACATGGTGGGGAGTACAATACTATAGAGAACAGGACCAACGGCTACAATTTCAGGAACAGCCTGGCTTACAATAAGCTGCTGGGCCAGCACCGGTTTGGATTCCTGGTGGGACAGGAATTGCGCAGTACCATCGCAAAGGGATTCAATAGCACGCAGTACGGTTATTTCCCTAATCGCGGACGTAATATCACCAATCCACCGCTGACCGTTACACAATATGGTAGCCCGATCAAGAACCCGATCTACGACAGGATCAAAAGTGTGATCACGGACCGTGAGTCGAATTTCCTTTCCTATTATGGAAGCGCTACTTACTCCTTTGATGAACGTTATGTTGTAACGGGAAGCCTTCGCTCGGATGCTTCCAACAGGTTTGGCCAGGATAAGCGTCATCGCTTTCTGCCCATCTGGGCCGGTGGTGTAAGATGGAATGTACACAATGAGCCATGGATGAAGAACCAGCGTGTGATCAGTGAGCTGAACCTTCGCGCTTCTTACGGATGGCAGGGTAATGTGGCGGAGAATTTCGGGCCGGACCTGATCGCCAAGCTGCCTTCCAATGTAGTGAACCTCACTACAGGCGAATACGAGCTCAAGGTGCGATCCCTGGGATATGCAGACCTGCGCTGGGAAAAAACGAAGACCATCAACCTGGGATTGGATCTGGGCATCGCCAATAACCGCTTCATCATGTCGCTGGAATATTATCGCAAGAAAACGGAAGACCTGATCATCTACAAGGAGCTGGCCCTGTCTTACGGCATCGAAAAAATGCCGGTAAATGGCGGCAAGCTCGACAATGATGGCATCGAGCTCAGCATGAGCGGCACCCTTATCCGCACAAAGGACCTGGTATGGAACCTGTCTTTCAATACTTCGCGTAACCGTAACCGTATTTCCAGTGAGATCTCCAGAACGGAGGACTGGAGAACGGCAGCATCGGGCACCCTCGCTAAGGAAGGATATGCGGTATCCTCTTTCTGGGTATTCCCGCTGAAAGGTCTGGATCCCGTGCACGGATACCCGCTGTTCGATATTCCCAGTGAAAAGGATGTACCCCAGGCGGCCAAAGATGCTACCTTGTATATGGCCTATGCAGGAAGACTGGAGCCTGATTTTACAGCCGGTATATCCAACTCTGTACGCTACAAGGCTTTTACACTTTCTGCTTCTTTCAATCTGCAAACGGGAGGAAAGAAACTATTGTATCAGATGTTCAATAGCTACGATCTGCCCAGCGCCTATTCCAATATGCCAAAGGAATTTACCCAGCGATGGAGAAAGCCAGGGGATGAAAAAACGACCAATATCCCCTCCATTCCTTCCTGGTTACTGGATCCGGTGAGCAATCAAACAGATCCCGTTCATGTCAAATTTCCCGTGAATGCTCTTTCCTATGAGTATGTATACGACCTGTACAATTATTCCGATGTACGTGTAGTGAATGCATCCTTCCTGCGATGCAATGATATATCACTCACCTGGAATGTTCCCGAAAGGATGCTGAGAAGGCTGTCTGTCAAGAACCTGACCGTGTCTGGTTCTGTGAGGAATCCCTTCATCATCGTGAGCAAGGATTTCAAGGGAATGGATCCTGAAGTGGCTACAGGCAATCAGCCCATGGCCCGCGTGTACAGCATGCAATTCAACCTCAGTTTATAACCCGTCAATTCTACCACAATGAACCTGATATATAAATGCATGATCGGTTGCTACCTGGTGTTGAGCGCCACCGGATGCAGCAAATACCTGGAAGAGAAAAGCCAGGATGAAGTGAAACCCGGATCGGTTAGCGAATTGCAACAACTGCTGATGGGAGAAGTATATCCCGCCGGACAGAGGGATGGGGCATTGGCTAAATCCAGTTTCCATTTTTACCTGGACCTGATGACGGATGATATGGTCAGTGGATTCAATCCGTCCAATGCCAGCCTCGGGATTTACAACTCCTATGAAGGGCCTTTCACCTGGAAGGCGGATATGTTCGAATCCATGGACGCTGCAGGAGTGGCGCAAACAGACACCTACGCACATTATTACCGCCGCATCATGGGATGTAATGTGGTGCTGGACATGATCGATAAAGTGAAAGGAGATGATGGTGAGCGTGAGAATGTACGCGGGCAGGCACTTGCCATGAGAAGCTATTTCTATTTCATGCTGGTGAATCTTTTTGCACAGCCATACAATGCGCCTGGTATCGATCGCGCCACTGCGCCCGGCGTTGAACTGATACTCACTTCCACCGTGAAGGATGATTTCCCCAAACGCGCCAGCATGGCTGCCGTGTATGAACAGATCGAAACTGATCTGTTGAAGGCCCTGCCGATGGTGAACGAGCATAGCACACAAAACACCAGATTCAGGGTAACGCCCGCTTTTGTGAAATGCCTGCTGAGCCGTCTTTACCTGTACCAGGAGAAATGGGACCTGGCAGTGAAATATGCATCCGATGCACTCGCCAATAATCCGGCATTGCTGAAGTTGTCCGATATCCCATTCCCGCTTCCTTACTATCAGCAGAATACCGGGATCTACAGCATCAACAGCCCTGAAGTGATCTGGTTCGGTTATGCAGATAACCAGGAATATTTTGGATTGTCTGCCTTTGAATGGGACAAGCCGATCTATTTTTCCATTTCTCCGGACCTCAGATCCAGGTATGAATACAATCAATCCAACAGTAGCAACCGGGGTGATCTGCGCATGCGTTACTACTATTACTGGGATTATTCGGATTACAACTGGACCATCTTCGTTCCGATCATGGGGCAAAAAGCTGCCGTGTCCAACAGTGGTGTGGTAAAAGGGATGCGCGTGGCAGAATTGTATCTCAACCGGGCAGAGGCCAATATCCAGCTCTACCTGAAAAATGGGGACGATGCTTTGCGCCTGTCTGCATTGAACGATCTCAACCGTTTGAGGCAAAGCCGTTATGATACACGGAATGTGGCCTATGTTCCCGTGGACCTGAGCGGTCAGGACCTGCTGGATTTTTGTCATGATGAAAGGAGAAGGGAACTGAGCTTCGAGGATCATCGCTGGTTCGATCTCCGTCGTTACGGAATGCCTGAGATCAAACATACTTTCCGGAAGCTCCAGTCGCAACCCGCTACTGAGTTTGTGCTGCACAAGAACGACAAACGGTATGTACTGCCGCTTCCCAGAACGGCGCTGGTTAGGAACCCCAACCTGGAACAAAATCCCTGATCCTATTCTCCGACACACTAAACAATGAATCATGAAAAAGCTATTCCATATTTCCACGATATTGATGATCACTGGTCTCGTTGCTGCAGGATGCAAGAAAGAAAAGGCCCTGGAACCAACGCCTGGTAAGGAGAATGTGTTTGGCCCGCATACATTGCCGCAGGGCAATCATCCATATGATGCAGAGATAAAGAACCTGTACAACAAGTACAACACACTCTTCCTCTATAAATATCAACCTGCCGATCTCTATTTCGCTTTCGATTACTGGAAAGGGGGGGAGTACAATGCTACTACAGACCAGACCCGGGGCGGACTGTTCGATGTGCCTTCAGACGAGGCATGGGTGGGAAAACAGATCGATCTGTTGAAAGCTATCTGCCTGCATTATTACCCTGACTCGTTACTTCGCAAAGGGCTGCCTCCGAAAGTTTTCCTGGTAGACAGTTTCTATTCGGCCTGGTCAGGTTATGGTAAGCCAATCGATAACTGGCCGGAGTTCTTCAATGTGTATTCCGG
>JAGIAP010000326.1 GCA_017744805.1 Chitinophagaceae bacterium
GATCATCATCTACGCCATCAAGAATAATTTGTACTCCCCGGAGAAGATCTGAGGCATTCACTCAAAGTATGCCCGCCGCTCGTGTTCCCGCAAGCAACGGGCATGCGCTCACTAAAACGTAAATCCTAATCTAGCAAACAATCTCATACCATTTCCTCCCATCTGCACTGCATCCCAGGGGCCACCGGTTTCATTGTTGAATGCCCAGAAACGAGCGCCTGGCGCGATCCCCAGATCAGGATGGACATTGAAAAGATTATCTGCCCCGATAAAGGCGGAAATATTTTTGGATAGTTTGTAGCCGAAATAAAGATCATTCACCAGTTTCCCTCCATACACGTATTTATCCTTTACCGGCCTGCCATCATCATCGGCAGGCACATACGCATAGAGATCACCGCGATGGAAACCACCTGCAAAATCATCCGAAGTGCCATCGCCATAACCGAGGATCTCCACTTTGCCGAAATACGTTAGCCTGGTGCCAGCCGTGAACTTGCCGATATTGTATTCGATATTCAACCCGAATTTGGTTTTGGGAGCAGAGGACAGGATGAATTGTTGTTCACGCTCCGTCAGGAAGGTGGCCGCCAGGTCCGCATTGGCATTGAGCTTTGGAGGAACGTTGATCTTATCGATATCCATGGACTGGATATTCCCGGTGAGCAGGGTACGAAGATTTCCCTTGCCCCATTTCTTGTTGTATTCGATCACGATATCCACGCCCCGATTGGTGGTATTCACTGCATTGGCGAAGAATTGCGCCAGGCTTACGTTTAGCTGGTTCATGGCAGCGATCACGGCAGGATCGAGATTGTCGTCGCGGCTGAATTGACCGGACAATACCACCCTATCCTTGATGCGCACCCAGTAACCATCGATAGTGATGCCCAATTCCGATACCGGTTTCCAGGTGAAGCCAATACTTGCGTTCAGGGATTTCTCCTGCTTCAGATCGGGGATACCGGCGGCTTTTGTGATTGGACTGAAATTAGGCGCGATCTTCACTTCCGCGATGGTGCCTCCCTGAACAGTGGTGAAAGAAGAACTAAAATTGATCTGTTGCAAAGAAGGCGCCCTGAAGCCGGTGCTCACCGATCCACGCAGATTGAATTGGTCGGTCAGTTTTACGCGTGTGGCCAGTTTGTAATTATGGGTGAATCCAAAATCGCTGTAGTTCTCGAATCGCACGGCAAGGCCGATCAGGAACCTTTTGGTTACATCCAGTTCCGCATCGGCATATGCGCCAATGGTAGAGCGGTTGGCATTCACTTCATCCGATGGTTGAAAACCGGGAAAGCCCTGTGAGCCCGCAGCAACATAGGTGAGATCTGGTGGCGTGCCGAATGATTTTGTGGGTTGATAGTTCTTGTAGGATGCTTCTTCCCCGGCAAAGAGCTTGTATCGCTCATACCTGTATTCCGCGCCCAGCGCGATATTGAAGCCTTGTAAAACTTTGGGCATCTCCTTGCTGAGGTTCAGGTTCAATGTGTTCTGCAGGAAGCTGAAGCCGCCATCGTCGAAATGATTCTTGTGGATATCGTTCAAAGAGGCGTTCATGGTCTTGTCTCCATAAAAATGGAAATCATTGTCTCCTGTTACATTACTGAGATCCCAGTTCCAGTTATTGCCCACTATGCCTTTGAACCCGAAAGCAAAGGAGTAATCCCTTATTTTCGTTTGTATATGTGGGTTATAGTACCGTTCTCCGGTCCGATCTGTTTTGATGATGCCTGGGATATCGATGAAATCGAAATTGTCAGTGGTGATGAACCTTTCAGGCCTGGCAGAGAAGTTCCTCGTGAATGCGAATGCGTCCGTTGATTTGTAGTTGTAGCCACCGAAAGCATAGAAAGTGGTGCTGGTTTTGGCAATGGGGATCTCGGCGTTCAGGAAGGCACCGCCAGCTATGACCGAGCCATCTCCATGCGCTCTGCGTACCGTATTGTCGATCATATAGTTCTTGGTGCCGCTGTTGGTGTCCAGTGCCTGCCTGAACGTTTTCCCGGTACTGAGGATATCGCCGGTAAGATTGATGAAACCTCCATTCTTACCTACTTTGAATCCATAGTTACCATTGAAGGCAATGGTGTTCCCGTCAAGGGCGCCTCCGTATTCATACATATCGTAACCAGGCTTGAAATGCGGGTTATACTTTTTATCGTAGTACCCTGCATACCCGATATTGCCTGTGAACTGGTTTACATTTTTCTTGAGGATAATATTGATCACCCCTGCAATGGCGTCTGAGCCGTACTGGGCTGATGCGCCATCGCGTAATATTTCCACGCGATCGATGGCGCCGATGGGAATGGCGCTGAGATCCGTTCCGGAGTTGCCGCGACCTCTGGTTCCGAACACGGCCACGAAGGCAGTCTGATGTCTTCGCTTGCCATTGATCAGCACCAGGGTCTGATCGGGGCCAAGTCCGCGAAGCGTGGCCAGATCGATATGATCGGCCCCATCGCTGCCGCTTTGTTTGTTGTAATTGAGTGAAGGCGCTGCATAGTTCATGATGGAGGTGAGGTCCATCCGCGAAGTGGGCAATGCCACCTGTCCTACATTCACCACGTCAACGGGAACAGGCGTTTCCATTTTTACCCTTCCGGATCGCCGGGAGCCCACAAGGATGATCTGTTCAAGTTCAGTGGTGATGCGTTCGAGTTGTACATCAATGGTGGTTTGATCGCTTACGTGAATGGTGATAGTCCTGTAAGCGATCATGGATATCTCCAGGTTATCTTTCGGTTGTGCTTCTATGTTATATTTCCCCTGCTGGTTGGTGAAGGTGCCGGTGGAGCTTCCTTTTATCCTGACGGAAACTCCGCTGAGTGCTTCTCCTGTTTGTGAATCTGTGATGGTTCCGTTGATGCTTCGCTTTTGCGCGAACAACTGAAGATGGGTAATAACAAATAGTGTTATTAAAAAGGTTTTGGTTGTTATGGGCATACGTGTAGCGGTTTACTCTAAATCTAATCAATTTGCAGCCCAATTCCTATAGGTCTTCCAGCGGTAAACGGGAAGCCGCCAAAAAATATTTTTTTAAAAATTCCAGGAAAAAATTGGCATGATTAAAAAAATAGTTTCACTTTTGCATCGACAAAACGATTAAAACATGTCCCAGAAGATGCAACATATTGAATCGGTGAAATGGTTCGCACTCAATCCGAGTGATGCCATCCGCGGGGCTTGTTATGCTGCAGCATAATACAGATCGAAAGATCTTCAAAATATAAGCCCCGCAGCAACTGCGGGGTTTTTTGTTTCACTGAATTCATAATAACAGCGATACATATGCTCATCAATGCAGATATCATTTTCGGAACTATAACCCTGGTAATGGCAGAGTGCCAGCCGGTTATGCGCATGCGCCCAATGGGTGGCAAGCATTCCGTATCACGCTATGATGGCAGTAATCAACTGTTTATCAAACGAAACAGGTCGGGAGACAACGGATCATAAGATCAGCCAAGCGCTGAACAAGATACCGAAAGCCCGGCCGGACCAAACCGACCGGGCTTTTTTAGTGCCCCGCCCGATGATGAATGGTCCGCCCTTAAAACATAACAAATGACGAAACGAAAAGGAGGACAACATGAAACTTGTATTATTCGTCCTGCTGGTGTCACTGGTAAACTCACTGGTTGAAAGCAGGAAAAACAAAAGACGCCGGTCTGATGATTTAGCAGACCACAAAGAGCCACTGCACCCCGCAGCTTTCAGCCTGCGATAGGTGACGGCTCTGTTGAAGAAGAAAATAATTATGATGCTGAAGAATGGAAGGAAGACGAGTGGGAAGGAGAATTCATGTACGCGTCAACAAAAGAACCACAATGGCAAAATTGAAATTAAGAGGTAAAGACCTCCGACAGATAGGATACCCGGAAGGCCCGGTGATCAGCATCGCAATGAATATCATGCAAAGGGAATATAAGCATTCCGAAAAAGAGGACGTAATGGAACTATTACAAAGAATATTGAAAGCACCTGTTGAGTATGAGAACGATGCTGTGCTTGGATTGATAGCACAGCAACTGATACCGAAAGAAGAAACTACAGGCGAGATCATCGAATTGAACAGAACAGGCGTTACGGTGAATATTTTCGGTTCAGGTGGGATTGAACAACAGGCTTTGACGCAGATGGATCAGGCAGCCCGTCTGCCTGTATCTGTCAGCGGTGCTTTGATGCCAGATGCACACTCCGGATATGGATTGCCGATAGGTGGTGTGCTGGCAACATCCAATGCCGTTATCCCATACGGGGTAGGCGTGGATATCGGTTGCAGAATGTGTTTGTCGGTATTCGATATCGATCCAAAAACACTGGTACAGCGCGAAAATTATTTTGCCACAATACTGAACGAGAACACTTTGTTCGGAAGCGGGCAACAATTCCTGAAACCTGCTGATCATGAAGTGCTCGATAGCAAATTGTTTGATGAGATCGCCGTGCTGAAACAAATGCAGCACAAAGCGGCGAAGCAATTGGGGTCATCCGGTTCAGGGAACCACTTTGTGGAATTCGGGATCGTGGAGATCAGTGAAAAGGATGAAGTGCTGAACCTGGAAGCAGGGAAATACCTGGGCCTGTTGTCGCACTCCGGCTCGAGAGGGCTGGGAGCAACCATTGCAGGGCATTACACCAGGCTGGCTAAGGAAAAGAGGATGCTGCCCAAAGAAGCAGCCAACCTGGCCTGGCTGGATATGAATGAAGAAGAAGGGATCGAATACTGGTTAGCCATGAACCTGGCCGGGGAGTATGCTTCCGCTTGTCACCACGCTATCCACGCAAAAATTGCGCTTGCGCTTGGCCGTGAGCCAATGAGGATGGTGGAGAACCACCACAACTTTGCCTGGAAAGAAATGGTGTATGGCCTGGAAGGAGGACCACAAGAGCTGATCGTGCACCGAAAAGGCGCAACGCCCGCCGGTAAGGATGTGCTGGGGATCATTCCAGGTTCCATGACCGCTCCCGGATTTATCGTGAAAGGAAAAGGAGAGCTGAGCTCACTGAATTCGGCATCACACGGTGCAGGAAGGAAGATGAGCCGGACCGCAGCCCTGAATTCCATCACGCAAAATACATTGAACGAAGTTCTTGCAAAGCACGGCGTTAAACTGATTGGCGGGGGATTGGACGAAGCGCCGCATGCGTATAAGGATATCGAAGAAGTGATGAAGGCGCAGAAACACCTGGTGGATACAGTGGGAGCTTTCTATCCAAAGATCGTGAAGATGGATGGAACGCCCCCCAAGCCCTGGATGAAAGCAGAGTAAAGATCCTTGTAGATCCGGGTTAGTAAAAAGGTCCGGCGGAAGCAATTCCGGCCGGACCTTTCATTATTTATAGTAAAAATAAATCCTATACTTTGATATAGATCTTCTTCTTATCCATCCAGAAAACGATCAGCCAGTAGAACGCGATCATACAGAGCGCATACAGTAAAGAACCGTTTTTGGGATTGTTGGTCCATTCGGTCAGTGGTTTGCAAATATGCTCATAGAACCAGGGGAATGCACTGGTGTAGACATTATTGCCTTTGTCGTCCACATGATCTACCCAACGGAAAAGCGGCAGCAATTTGGGCAGGAAGCCACTCAATGCAAAAACGAAGAGCGCATTCTTTCCGAATACATCGAAGAATTTGCTCCAGGCGCCTTTGGCATTTTTGAACTCGATGGCATAGATCAGTACGGAAAGCACCATTATGGCCAGACCGGTTGTATACAGAACATAAGAACTGGTCCAGATCTTTTTATTGATCGGGAAGCTCATATCCCAGGCAAATCCTGCGAAAATAAGGATTGAGCCATACACGAAAAGGCCTGAAAGCATTTCGAAGGTCTTGCCTTTTTTCTGGATATAATTCCCTACCATATAGCCGAAGATCACCTGCACAATGCTGGTGAGTGTGCTGGTGAGGCCTTCCGGGTCGAAGGGCACACCCTCTCCTTTATACATATGCGCAACACCAAGGATATTCTTATCTATTTGGGTACCAAAGTACCCATTCAAACTATACGGGTCCCCCGGAGTACCAAGCCCCCAGGTAAATATCCAATAAAAGAGAAGGATGACGATGCTGACAATGATGGAACCTCTCAACTTCAGGAAATACACGATGAGGGAAGCAAAAAGATATGAAATGGCGATCCTTTGCAGCACGCCGAGTATGCGAACCCCGCTGTCCGGATTATTGGGATCTACCCATTGTCTGAATACCAGGGAGCCATCGCTCCATTTCAGGAAGGGGCTCCAGTTGAGGAAGAGGCCGATAGCGAAGATCAGTATACTTCTCTTGAATACTTTTTTCAGGAAAACCGGGGTGCCGGCTGCTTCCAGTCTGGGTAAAACAAATGCCATCGCATTGCCTACCGCAAAAAGGAAAAAAGGGAAAACAAGATCAGTGGGCGTACATCCATGCCAGGGTGCATGGGCAAGTGGTCCGTAAAGATGTGACCAGCTACCGGGGTTGTTCACCAGGATCATGAATGCTACTGTAGCGCCACGGAATACGTCGAGGGAATAGAAGCGTTGGTTCAAAACTGTAGATTTTCAGAAGATTAAAGATAGCGATTTCAGGGAACCGTGAAAGAGGGGGCTGGCAGGAGGAAAAATATTTTAAACCATTCATGCTTAGATTCTGGCAAATCATTTGCAGTATCGGTG
>JAGIAP010000327.1 GCA_017744805.1 Chitinophagaceae bacterium
CATCCGGCTTACCAGGATGGATGCCAACGGCAATACGGTCCGCGCAAAAGATTACGATGTCAATGGAAGCTTCGACAATCTGCAACTCATCCCATCAGGTCAGGATCATCTGTTCCTCGTATACGTCCATTGGGAACAGAGCAGGCGGCATATCGATATTGTGTACCTGGATATGGACCTCAATGAGGTTTGGCATCATCATATGGGCTATACTGTTTACAATACGCTCTATGCAATAGCCGGCGAAAATAATGGAGTGGAGTTCATTTTCAATGATCCGGACAACCTGAAGCTTTATCATTTCAACATGGACATCAACCAAAATGCTACCGAACATTTTGTGGAATACAAGGGATCACCAGACGCCACCAGCATCATCAGGAAGATGGTCAAAACGCCTGATGGCGGCTATCTTTACACGGGTGTGGAAATCGCCGGATATAAGAATGAAGATATCCTTCTCGTCAAAACAGATCAAAAAGGCAGTACAGAATGGGTAAAGAAACACGATCTCTACATGGGGGACACCGATGATGAAATTGCGGTTACTAATGATAGTTATATCATGCTGGCGAGGACCGGCTATAGCGGTATAGACTTAAACCTGAACGCGATGGATATTACTCTCATCAAATTTGATCTGGCTGGGGATATCGTGTGGACCAGGGCCTATGGCACAGCCACCCTGGATTATCCCCGGGGCCTGCTCGTCAATAAGGATGGGAGTTTCACTATCGGCGGACAGGCTACCACGTATTATTTGACGCTCACAGAGCCAGTGATCTTTAAAACGGACGCCCAGGGAAATTCACCAGAGCTCAGTTTCCAGCATCCATTGAAGGATCCATCGCCCATAGTCAGAGCCCATCCGGATGCAACCAGCCCTATTCAAAGAATGACAGGAGGCGCACTGCTTCCTGATGGCGGCATGCTGATGTCCACCTCCATCCTCGATACTACTGTGGACTGGCATTATCCTTATATTAGTCGTACAGATGCACAGGGTAATGCGATCTGGCACCAACCCACTCCCCAGGGATACGAAAGTGTAATGATGAAACCCATGGCAGATGGTAATTTCCTTTCCGTCAGCTCCTGGCAGGAAGATTTCCATATTACGAAGCTGGATGCAGATGGAAAAATCGACTGGACCACCACTCTACATGCAAACTACATCAAAGATGCAGTGATGGCCGCCGATGGTGGCTATCTTCTCACAGGTATGGAATACCTGGGGTCAGGCGCCATTACGCGAAGCCTGCTGGTGATCAAACTGAGCAAGGATGGTAAAGAGCTCTGGAGATACCGCCATACCCTCGATAGAAAATGGATCGTTGGCCGCAGCATTCAGGTCACGCCGGAAAACGATATCCTGGTTGCAGGCTTTATGCAGGATCAGCAAAGCCCTGTATCAGCCAGTTGCCTGGCAAAGATCAGCGACCAGGGCAGCCTCAAATGGTACAAGACCTATCCCCATGGCAACAATATCGCCGCTGCCAATAAAGTGATCATCACGTCCTCCAATGATTACCTGCTAACCGGGTATATCCGGTATCCCGCCGATCTCCACAAACAGGAGCTCCTGTTGCTGAAAGCAGATCAGCAAGGAAGTTTGCTCTGGGAAAAAGAATTCGATATCGATAAGATGGATGCAGGCACCAGCGTGATCGAATACGGCGGACAATACTATATCGCCGGTACCACCGGCCAGCCGGAATTTGGTGCAAGGGAAAGCTTCGGACTTTTATTGAGAACGGATGTGAATGGCAACAAGAATGGGTTCCTGGCCTTCGGAAATAAAAGCACCCTGCTCACCTGCACAGATCTCTATAAGGACAATGAGAACAAATTCCATTTTTTGGGAACCGTACAACAGCCATTCGGGATTGAAAGGCCCTTCCAGGCTGTATTGGACCATGATATCATTTTAAGTACATCAGACCCGGAACTGAATAAGAACGTTCAGATCTACCCCATTCCGGCAAAATATGCAGCCTTTGTTTCCATCGATCATCCGTATACGGGAAATATTCGGGTATCCATTACCGGTATTACGGGCGTAAAACTGCATTCCTATCAAACCCAGAAAACACAACGACCGTTCAAACTGTCGCTTCCCATTGCCGGGTACGCTAACGGTGTTTACCTGGTAGAAATACAACTGGGCAGGGAAAGGATCTTGAAAAAACTGGTGATATCGAGATAGTTCAGCCTCATGATAATGCGGTGATGCCATCGGTGTCACCGCATTGTTATTTTTACAGGATACCACTTCCGCCAATCTGGTTGACCAATCTCCTGAATAAAGCGCTACACGGGCGTTACAGGCCATCCGGTTTGTAAGGCTTTCCCTTCAGAAACCGGAAACGATTCCGTAATTTTTCAGATCATTACTGTTCTTTTTTCCTAATATAACATTGGAATATTGTTTCCGTAATTCAAAATGATTGCTATGCGTTTACTACCATTACCGGTAATAATGGTTCTTTTGTTGACTGCACTCTCCACCTTTGCACAAAACAAACGGCTTACCGGAAAAGTCACTTCAACCGATAAACAACCCCTTGCAGGTGTTTCCATCCAACTGAAAGGGACCAATGTAGCCACCAGCTCTTCGGATAATGGAAGTTTTTCCATCAGCGTTCCTTCATCCGGCCCCGTGATACTGGTATTCTCTTCCGTAGGATATGAAATGAAAGAACTGAGCGTCACTGGCGAAGGCCCGCTGGATGTTCAACTGAAAGGCGATGCCAAAAGCCTGACAGACGTAGTGGTGGTAGGATATGGTACACAGCGGAAAGCCGATCTCACCGGATCTGTGGCCTCTCTGCGGGGCGATAAGCTCCGGGAAATGCCCGTGGTATCCGTTGAACAGGCGATGAGTGGCCGCATGCCCGGGGTTCAGGTACAGCAAACCTCCGGGCAGCCCGGCGCCGGTATCAGTATCCGCGTTCGCGGCGTCAGTTCCATTGCGGGCGGCAATGAGCCCCTGTATGTGATCGACGGCCTGCCACAGTTCAACGACGATGTCCGTGGCGTGAATGGCCTTGCAACCATCAACCCCTCCGACATTGAATCCATTGAAGTGCTGAAAGACGCTGCCGCCACCGCCATCTACGGCTCCCGTGGCGCCAACGGCGTAGTGATGGTCACCACCCGCTCCGGCAGGGCCGGTGTACCCCGCGTAGTGTTCGATCACTCCGTTGGCATCCAGACACTCCGCAAAAAACTGGACCTGATGAACAGTGAAGAATGGTATAATTTCACCAAGGCCTACTACGTGAACTCCGGACTGGCACTGCCCGCCGACTTCCCCGCCAGCGTTCCCACCGTAAGCACAGACTGGCAGGACGAGACCTTCCGCACGGCCCTGCTGCTGAACAACTCCATCAGTGTTTCCGGTGGTAATGAAAAAAGCAGGTACTATATATCGGGATCTTATTTCGATCAACAAGGCATCGTTCGCAACAGCGGGTACAAACGCGGGTCCATCCGGATCAATCTCGATAACAAACTCAGCGATATCTTTTCCATCGCCACCCGCCTCACCGTTTCAAGAGGCGTGCAGAATGGCTTCTCCCCTTCGCAGGGAGATAATACCCGCAACTTCGGTAAATCCGGTATGGGCTCCGTACTGCGCGCTGTCCCCACCGTTCCCGTGAGAAATGCCGATGGCAGTTATTCCGATGTCACCCCTTACGGCTTCAATGGTATCGATGCAGAGAATCCCGTGGCGCTGGCCGATGAAACGCTCGACCGCAATACCACCACCCGCATGCAGGGAGGCGTGGACCTCAAAGCCACCATCATCAAAGGGCTCACCAATACCACGCGCGTAAGCGGCGACTACTACCAGATCCGCCGCGATCTCTATTTCCCGCGTATCCTGCCCCGCCTCGGTCAGGCAGCAGGCGTGGCCGAGCTGGGTAATTACGATAAAACATCCGTTCTGCTGGAAGACTTCCTCGAATATAAAAAGGATCTCACCAAAGACATTGCCCTGGAAGCCATCGCAGGTATGAGCTATCAGCACGACAGGCTCAATACCGCCGACCTCCTCGCTTCCGGGTTTGTGAACGATGATCTCAAGAACTATAGCTTCAGTTCCGCAACCACCGTCAGCAAGCCGGTAACCAATACGGTAGAGACCACCATCCTTTCCGCTTTTGGTCGCATACGCTTCAACGTTATGGACCGGTACCTGATCTCTGCCAGTATCCGTCGCGACGGCGCTTCCGTTTTTGCCGAGAACAATAAGTACGGCGTATTCCCCTCCGTATCTGCCGCATGGCGCATCTCGGAAGAGAATTTCATGAAGCGGTACGACTGGATCAGCAACCTCAAGATCCGCGGATCATGGGGTGAGTCCGGCAACCCGGCCATCAAACCCTATCAGAGCCTGCTGCTCGGTCGCGCTGTCAATACCAGCCAGGGTGGCGGAACAGGACTGGTGGTTGGCCTCGCGCCCACCTTCCCCAATCCTAACCTCAAATGGGAGACCACCGCACAGACCAATATTGGACTGGACCTCGGCTTACTCAATGAGCGCATTCACTTCTCGTTCGACTATTACGTAAAAAAGACCAAGGACCTGCTGGCCCTGGTGCAACTGCCCCCCTCCGGTGGTGTAGGCGCTGGCGTGGGAACAGGTCCCAGCCAGATCATCGATAATGTGGGAGAAGTACAGAACAAAGGTTGGGAGATCGGCGCCGGCGCTACCCTCTTCAGTAATGATGACTGGAGCATCAGCATCGATATGAACCTATCCGGTAACAAGAACAAAGTGGTCAAAACACTCGATAACAAAGATGTTCCCACACAAACCGGCGGCGATGATGCCTCTGGCGCCGTGAGCATCATCCGCGCAGGATATCCCTTATCCGTTTTCTATGCTCCCAAGTTCACGGGTCTGGACAAGGACGGTATACCGATGTATGAGAACCTCAATGGCGATAGCTCAAATGGCCGCCCCGTCATCAATGCAGCCGATAACCAGATCATCGGCAGCCCCTATCCCGATCTCACCTACGGCTTCACGCCCACTATCAGGTATAAACGCTTTACCCTTACCTCCGTTTGGGCAGGCGTCAGCGGTGGACTGATCAATAACCGCAACCTCGTTGAGCTCACCAACCCCAGCCCCGTTAACCAGTTCAACAAACTGAGGGCTGCACTGGACCTCTACCCCAAACCCAGCCAGGCAGCCGCCAACGAGCACAGGACATCTAACAGGTTCCTGGAAGATGGCTCCTTCTTCCGGTTAAGGAATATCAGACTCGATTACCAGGTACCGCTGCATTCCAAAGCGATCAAGAACCTGAATGTTTACGTGAGCGCACAGAACCTGCTCACCTGGACCAAATACTCGGGCTATGATCCCGAAGTGAACAGCTTCAACGGGAACGACAGAAGACAGGGTGTGGACCTTGCGGCCTATCCTTCTTCCAAAACCTTCAACCTTGGATTCAGTCTTACCTTCTGATCATCACCAGTAAAAAAATGTATATGAAACGATATAGAATGTTCCTTGCCGTTATGCTCCTGCTGATGACCTCCTTCATGGAAACGGGATGCGATAAGCTGCTGGAGGAAAAGCCCAAAGCCACTATCACCCTGGGCAATCTCGACCCCGCCCTGTTGGAGCAAACCGTAGTGGGGGTGTACGAACCACTTACCCGCAGCCGCGGCAGGCTCTGGGAATCCACCATCGGCCTGGGTTTCGAGCTGATGGCCGAGTATGCCGATGCAGGTGGCAGCAGCCAGCTTAGCTGGAGCAACTACAACAATCTCAACACCAGCAATACGGCGCTGAACCAACCCTGGACCACTTTGTATGAAGCTATCGGTCGCGCCAATTCACTGATCGTAACGCTGGACAACAGCCCTAATCTTTCGGAGAGTGATAAAAAAGTAGCCTACGGCGAAGCCTATTTCGTTCGCGCTATCTGTTTCTATTTCGCCGTTCGCACATTCGGTAAATTCCCGATGCGCCTCAAGCCCATTCTGAATGCAAAGGATGTTCTCCTCGCCTCCTCGGATGTTCCCGTGATCTATGACCAGATCATCAAAGATCTCCAGGAAGCTGAGAAAGTACTACCACCTACTGTGCCATCGGCCAAGGCTGGTCGCGCTACCGCAGGGGCCGCCAAAACTGCCCTCGCCGATGTATACCTTACCCGCGGCGACTATGTCAATGCAAAGCTCAAATCCAAAGAAGTGATCGATAACAAGTCCACTTACGGCTACGACCTCGAAGCTTCTTTGTCTACCGTTTACTCTCCCACCCTCCCCACCAACAAGGAGGATATCTTCTCCCTGAAATTTGCAGAGGTGATCAACCAGGGTAATTTCATGGCCAGCTACTGGGCCGATGCCAATGCCAAAGCTGCCGGCTATTCCATCAGCGGCAACAAATTCGGTGGCATCACCAGCAATGCCCCACTGATCAAGAACTGGGACAATAATGATCTCCGCAAGAAATTCAGCCTGTACAATAGCTACCTCATCAATGGCGTGCTCACTCCCGCAAGCCTGGATGCAGACTACGATTTCCGCATGGGTAAATACAAAGACCCCAACGCTCCCATCGATACCGGCAATGGCAATGACCTCTACTTTTACAGGTTTGCCGATGTATTGC
>JAGIAP010000328.1 GCA_017744805.1 Chitinophagaceae bacterium
AGGACACCACCCTTTCACGGTGGTGATACGGGTTCGAATCCCGTACGCGGTACAAAGAAAAGTCGCTCTGGTAGCGACTTTTGTCGTCTTGGGCGGTTTTGAGTTGAAGATGTCAACGCCGATCCACTCTTATCTCTTCCTATTTAGCTGAAAATTTTCATTTGGGGTGTTAAATCAGGCATAACAACCCTTATTCTATTCCTTATATAAACGGAAGAAACTATATTCGTTCCACATGCAAGGCCTGATTTATTACGTTTCGCTACCGTTCATCTATTTATTATCCCTACTACCCTTTCCAATCTTATACAGAGTTTGTGATGGGTTTTATTTCGTCCTCTATTATATTGTTGGCTATCGCAAAAAAGTAGTGATGCAAAACCTCCGCAATGCTTTCCCTGAAAAATCGGAAGCAGAGATAAAAAGGTTATGCAAAAACTTCTATCACTATCTGTGCGATCTCTTTCCCGAAACCTTCAAAACGCTGACCATCAGGAGGGCCTCCATGCTGAAGCATTGCACATTAAGTGCAAGCGGAAAGGAGATCTTCGACCGCTACCATCAGGAAGGAAAAAGTATCATTATTGTGATGGGACATTACGGCAATTGGGAATGGGCAGGTAATACATTCAGTCTTATTTGCCAGCAAAAACTGTTTGTAGTATACCATCCGCTATCCAATAAATTCCTCAACGGACTGATGTATCGTATGCGGACGCGTTTTGGCACCGGCCTGATTGCCATGAAAGATACTTTCAAAGACATGGTGAAGAATAAGACGATGATCAGCGCGACTGCATTCATTGCAGACCAGACACCGCAACCGGATAACGCCTTCTGGACAAACTTCCTCAACCAGGACACTCCCGTTTTTCAAGGCACTGAAAAGATTGCCAAAAAAATGGGTTATCCCATAGTATATATAACGATAAAGCGTCTGAAGAGAGGATATTATACAATTCTGGCCGAAATTTTATCAGAAGACCCTAAGAATACCACTGACGGAACGATCACAAAATTACACACCAGCAGCTTGGAAAAAGACATACAGGAACAGCCCGAATTATGGTTATGGACACATAAACGTTGGAAACATAAACGCCCGGCAGCTAAAAGTTAAATTCAATAAACCCCTTACTCAAGTCATGCAAATAAGAACGGGCAGGCAATTGATCCTTGCTACAAAACCCTTTGCGAAAGAAATCGTCTGGAAAAGCTGGTTATTCAGTTTATCTACGCTACTGATCCTGATAGCGTTCTTTGCTGGTATATTTTTTCTGGATAACCCATTATTGCGGATTATCTGCAGCCTCGCCGCAGGGCTCACTATGGTGCGTATGTTCGTGATCTATCATGATCACCAGCATCACACCATTCTGAACCGGTCAGTGCCTGCAAAGATCCTTTTCACTTTGTACGGCATTTTCATACTTGCACCAACCAGCATCTGGAAGCGCTCACACGATTATCATCATAATCATAACTGTAAATTGTTCAGCGCCAGTATCGGATCATATCCGATCATGACCAGGGAACGTTTCCTGAAATCAACCAAAGCAGAACAGAGAAGCTACCTGGCCATCCGTCATCCGCTGACTATCTTTTTCGGCTATATCACCATGTTTATTTTCGGCATGTGTGTAAATTCTTTTTTGAGTGCACCTAAACGTCACTGGGATTCACTGATCGCACTGATGACCCATTTGAGCGCAAGTGTATTGATATTTGTGTACCTGGGTTGGTTTAGCTGGCTACTGGCTGCCGTGGTACCATTCATGCTGGCCTTCATGATTGGAGCATACCTGTTTTATGCGCAACATAATTTTCCGGGAGCAACTTTCCGCGAAAAAGATGAATGGTGTTATGAGGAAGCAGCAATATCATCATCTAGCTATATGGTGATGAATCCTTTCTGGAGATGGGTTACGGCCAATATCGGCTATCATCATATTCATCATATGAATTCGAAAATCCCTTTCTATCGACTTCCGGAGGTAATGGCAAGCCTTCCGGAAATGCAGAAGGCAAAAACAACTACATTGAATCCCTGGGATATCATCGCATGCTTCCGGTTGAAAGTGTGGGACCCAGGCACCAATTCCCTGGTGGGGCTGAAGTAGCCGCAAGCGTGCAGGCATACCTGAAAAAAATTAGGGTGTAAATGTAGTTTTCCTATATTTGCACCCCCTTTACAACGCCGCGTTCGTCTAAGGGTTAGGACACCACCCTTTCACGGTGGTGATACGGGTTCGAATCCCGTACGCGGTACAAGATATTTTAACAGGCCCCGCATTAATAATGCGGGGCTTTTGATTTTCAATTTATTCTATTGGCCAAAATTGCTCCAGTATTTTACCTGTATTCGGATACTGAATATGAGAAGATGTTAATCGGCGGCAATTCGTCGGCATCCTATTCCACCATGAAGGTTTCCCAAGAGTATCCCATAAATCAAAAGGGTGGGCAAAAAACTGTAATGGCCAAAGCTTCCTACAAATCATTCATGAAAGCGAACCTTACATCAGAGGTGATCTCTCCCCCATTCAACAGGCATACCTTTCACTGTTGTAGCGCTTTATTGAGGCTATAAAGGCATTGTAGCTTCAATATGATCGTACTATCGGGCTGGACTTAAGTTGGACTTGATTTGGAGACGATCTGAACTTGAATTAAAGGAAAATCATTACAGTTTTAGGGAATTTCAGAAATAGGGCTGAGCTTTTCAGCCCCAGTTCGAAATCTGCACAAACAGGACGAGACGCCTTCCCTGCAGATCCGGAATGAACATTATCCGGAATATCCCGAAAGCCATTTTACTAAATTAATCATGGTAAACGTTTTACCTTGAACTCTCCAATGATCTCTGAAGCACCAAGATATTCCCCGTTGCCACTTTGCGTATTGGTGGCACCTGCCTGGGATATCTTAAATTCGCCCACAATCATATCTCCAACTGGCCCAATCAAAAAAGGTTTGATCGTTCCGGCACTGTATTTTCTGCCATCATCATAAAGGTGCTGAAAAACACGTTTGGGATTATATCCTTCTGGTTCTACCCAAAAATCAGTTTTATCAGTCCAGCCAAATTCTCCGGTACCTCCTTCCCAGTGAAGGCTTCCAACATATTTATTCAGCTTCTTATCAAAGAACTCAATATCGCATTGCCCCGCGTTATTGTATGTTGCTTCACCTTCATAGCTAAATGTTTTGCCGTCTATCTGGATTCGCACACCCAATTCAATATGACGCACCTCCACTTTGGCAGTCAAGATCATTGTAGTACGGTTAGTTGTCAGGGGGAATGCAATGGTGACCGGATTGAGCGGTGGGTTCCATTCAAGGGTTGATTTATAAACAGCACTACTTGGCCCATCCGGAGTTAGTGTGCCAATCCCATTTTCATTTTCCTTACCAAGAACATACATATCTACAATATACTTTGCCGGTAAAGGATATGGCCAAACAAGGGGCAGGCTCTCGTCCGGGCCATTAGGATCAAAAACTTTATCCAGATCAAAGATCTTCTTTAGCGCCACACAAGTATAGGCTGTAATACGTACAGATCCTCCTGGATCGATGATTGAATAGCGGGGACTGAGCTTTACCAGCTCCAGGGCGGCCCAATCACTGAAATGATCAGTAGGTACGCTGATCGTTTTTTTAGACTGGTCAAGTTTTGTTCTGGTCTTTACCTGCCATACCCCTTTTTCATCGCGATAGCCAATGCCAAGCGCAGCAACAGATGCAATACTGTCCACTTTCCCGGCAAATGAAAAAGTAAGGGTAACCGGCTTCTCAAAAGTGATATGCGGAGTAATGCGATAGTTCAAACCGATACCTGCACTTGAGGTATTCGTGATCGCTGCAACAGAAAAAGTGGTATTATTCTTTAAGGCACCCTGAGGGATTGAAATTTCAAGATTACCATCCCTTGAAACAAGTTTTCCTCCGGCTGCGCCGATCACTGCTGTTTTAGGCGTTTCCAGTTCCGATCCTTCGCTTGTAACTTCTTCTACCTCGGGAGGGAGATCCGATTGGTTATCGTTCTTTTTACATGAATTTAAAGTCGTAGTTGTAATTATCGTCGCTATCAATACAAACACTATAGCAGAAAAATTCCGAAAAAAGGGAAATCGCTTCATGACTTACGAAATTATTGGAGGCAAAATTGAAGAAATATTTGCCAGCAATAAAATCGCTCCACCACAACCCGAACGAATCAAGAGTTGAAGTCAAGAATAAAACAATTGAATCGTCGTATTTGTAATGTAAGATCAGCCATCAGTACCTGAGCTTACCCAGGAAAGCAGCCCGCTTGCGGGAAGAAACATCTATGGCAGCTCCATCGGCCATCTCCACATAACCGCCTTTTCCGTAATGGTATTTCTTCACATGATCCAGGTTGATCAGATAGGAATCATGTACACGACAGAAATTATCATCTGGCAAAAGCCCCTCGAATTCTTTCAGGTTACCAGTCACCAGTAATTGTTTGCCATTGATGAAGGTGAACCGGGTATAGGCCCTTTCAGCCGTACAATACAAAATATCTTTAACGGGATAGAAGATCAAACCATCCTTCGTTTTCAAGGCGATCCTCGTTTGGCTGTGTTTATCCCTTATCTGCTCCAGGAAGCCTGCGAGGCGCAGGTTCATATCTTTTTCCAGCAATTTCGTTTTCGCTTTCTGAACAGCCGTGCGCAGCTCATCCATATCCACGGGTTTCAGCAGATAATCCAGGGCGCTATAACGGAAAGCCTTAAGCGCATAATTATCAAAAGCCGTTACAAAGATGATCTCAAAGCTGACAGGCATCAGCTTGTCCAGCAGATCGAACGCATTCTCCCTGGGCATCTGGATATCCAGGAAAACGATCTGTGGCGGTTTTTCACGTATCAACTGCAGCGCCTCCAGTGGAGTTCCTGCCTTACCGGTAACCGTCAACTCAGGACAATAACGATTGATCATTTTCTCCAGGCCGTCCAGGTTCAGCGGCTCATCATCTACCAGTATGCATTGAATAGCGCTCATAATTTTTCAAATTAAATGACCGGAAACTTCAGTACCACTTCTGTTCCTATTACCACACCTGCCTCATCGGTCAAATCTTTCACATCGATGCTGATCTGCTGACGCAATTGTGTGTTCAAAATATCGATCCGCTCAGTGGTCAGGTCCATTCCCCGCGACTGATACTCGATATGCTGCCGGGTCTTTATGGCTTCCGAAGCCGCTCTGCCAGGGCCGTTATCGGTGATCCTGCAACAGAGCCATCCTTTTTCCCGGTAGAACAGGATGTCCACTTTTCCATCATTCCCTTCCCTGTTTTGAATACCGTGACGGATCGCGTTTTCAACAAAAGGCTGTATCACCATTCCGGGGATAAAGGCCTGTGAAACCGCTACAGAGCTATCCGCCGTTGCTTCCCACCTGAATTTATTTTTGAAACGAAGCTCTTCCAGTTGAAGATAGGTGCTCAGGTAACGAAGCTCATCTTCTACCGATATCATGGGATGTATGGAATTATCCAGGGTTTGCCTGATCAACCTGGCAAAGCTGCTGAGGTATTTATTGGCACTGTCCGCATCATTGTCCATGATAAAGCCCTGAATGGAATTCAGGCTATTGAAAATGAAATGAGGGTTCATCTGCGCACGCAGCGCTTTCTGTTCCAGCTCCTGCAACCTTTCCTGGATGCTTCGTTCTGCGCGTTCTTTTTTTCTCAGTCTCTTATTCCATTGTGCTACCAGTAACCAGGTGATGCCGATGATCACCAGGCCTGAAAGTAATACGAACCAGGCTGTTTGCCAGAAAGGTTCCCTGATCCGCAGGTTAATGATGATCGTTTCACTGTTCACCCCAAACTTGTTGGTCGCAAACAGATCCAACCGGTAGTTGCCGGCTGGCAGGGCAATGAAATCGAGCGTTGTCTGGTTGGTATGCTTCCAGGCAGTATCGAAGCCAACCAGGCGGTAACTGTATTGGATATCCCCTTCCGACCCAAAGCTAATGCCTGCATAGTCCAGGCGGATATTCCTGTTACTGTAATCCATCTCATAGGAAGATGCTGGTTGAGCAGATATCCCATTGATACTTACATTCAGTAATCGCAGGTCGCAACGAGACCCCGTAGTGAGTTTTCTTTTATCGAAAAAAGAGATCCCTTCCGGTGTGCCGGCAATGATATTGTTGCCGGATACCAGCAATACGCTTACCATATTGGAAGCGAGCCCATCCGAGGCGGTATACCATTCCACTTTTCCTGATCCATCGGTATGCACTTTATTGAGGCCCCTATCCGTTCCCACCCAGATGCCATCCTGGTCAGGGATCACAGACCGGCAATCGTCGCTGTTAAGCCCGGTAGCTATATTGTAAAAGGTCAGCAGTTTATTGTCTTTCAAATGCGATACACCATTCTCCGTGGTCATCCAGATTGCGCCCGAACTATCTTCACGAAGGGAGGATATCTTTGTGCCCAGTTCCGGATGATCCTGTAAGAGCGGTTGGATCTTTCCATCCCCCGTCAGCATTTGCAGCCCGCCCAATGTTCCGAAATAAAAGGTGTCGTTCTTCAACAGCATGGAGGTGGTCCTTCCGAAATACAAGCTCTTCAACAC
>JAGIAP010000329.1 GCA_017744805.1 Chitinophagaceae bacterium
ATATAGGCCTGGTGAGCGCTTTGGGGAGGGCGCCCAGGTCTCCGTCGAAGTATTCCAGCCTCGACCGGGGATCATGTTTCAAAACTCCATTTTTGAATTCCTGTTGATTGAATTTGCGGATGATCTTTTGAAGGAGGTCATACATTCCCTTCTCTTCTTCGTCCTGTTTTTCCGGTGACTTTTTTAGATAGTAATCGGGTTCGGCTGCCCAGAAGATCCGGGAGGCGGTGCCTTTGTCGCATTTGGGGCTATCGATGATCCAGTGTAACACTTTTATACCATCATCCCAATTGTGATGTGCGGCTACAAAATATTGTTCTTTGGAGCTGAGCGTTTTGAAAAGCTCGAAGTCGGGCTCTTTTTCGTCGAAGGATTGTTCAAAGAAATGAGCTTTGAGAAAACGTTCACGGGAAGGGGTGATGATCACAGGGTAAAAATTTGAACGGCAAAGATATCTTTTTCTTTTTTATCGTGCTTCTCAATCGTATAAGGTGAAAAAACGGTGGATGATATGGGTTACCCTTTTTGTATGATTGTCCTCAGCAGTACTGAAAATTATGTGCAGCAAGAACTAGATTCTTTGAAAGATGTACTGTCCAAACACCATCCTTTTGGTTGATTTAATAATCTGTTAATCAATAAAGTACCGATTTTGGAGAAACCTTTAATATCACTTAAATTTGTTGAAAATGAATGCTATTATGACCGCAGCAGCGATTAGAGAGAAACTTTATGATTTCATACGGGTTGCCGATGAAAAAAAGTTGAAGGGATTGTACATGATGCTGGAAGATGAGATCACAGATGAATTGGAGTGGTGGAAAGATAAAGCCTTTGTGAAAGACTTGGACAAGAGATACAAGGCTTGGGAAAGTGGAAAGGAGAAAGGGTATTCTCAGGCTGAAGTGGATGCATCTATAGAACAATTAAAGAAGAGGCGCGTTTCCAAATGAGCTATGCAATAGAATATTTGCAGAAGGCGCGTACTGAATTGATTGAAGCATGGGAATGGTATGAGGATAGACAGCCTGGACTGGGTGATAAATTTAAGGCGCATATCGACAACTGCATTAAATCAATAGAACAGCATCCTGAGAGATATCCTGAAAGAAGAAAGCACTATCGTGAAGGTGCAGTGAAAACCTTTCCCTATATACTCATCTATCGTGTACATAAGAAGAAAAAAATAATTGTAATTGCTTCAGTATTTCATACTAGAAGACATCCCAATAAAAAGAACTAAGAATAATCTTTGAGCCTGCTATTTAGTAGCAGGCTTTTTTATGCCTTCGCAGGTGTAGGTGGAAAGCACTTTGAAAATCAGTTTTCTGATAACAGGCGAAGGCCAGCTAAAGATTTTTTGAATCCAAAAGTGGACAGTCATGTTTCATGTTGTTTGCTGGTAAAGACCATTCTAAATTCTCAATCCTGTTATCAGTTTTTACGCCAGTAATGCCTTAATTCAAACTATTAGTGCCTTTTCTGATGTTTATAGTATTATAAAGGGTAATGTAGGCACAAATAAATTAGGAGCTAAAGGAGCTAATCTGGATGCTCTTGCTGAAAGAGCAAAGCGATTGGCTCAATTAGAAAAAGGACGACCCAAATATAAAAAGGGGCTTGTTGAGGAAGTTTGGGAAGCAGCAAAGAAAAAAGGATGAGGAAAAGTAAAAGATCCTTAAACAGGTAAAGAAATTACATGGGATCAGTTCAAGAAAAGAAATGGGCAATGGGATATGGGACATAAGCCGGGCAAAGAATATAAGGATTTAAAAAAGCAGTATGAAAACGGCGAAATCAATTGGGATCAGTTCAAGAAAGAATATAATAACCCTGATAATTATCAGCATGAGCTGCCTTCTTCTAATAGGAGTAATAATCAACGAAATTAGATTTATGAAAACAAATAACATTAATGAGGAATTACATTCCGCAGTTCGTACAGGACAAACTGAAATAGTAGTTAAATTGCTAAATAATGGGGCTGATGTTAATTATAAAGATGGCTCTAAAAATGATGCACTTTTTTATGCAGTTGTTCACTGCAAGAATGAAATTGTAACCTATCTTATTCAAAAAGGAGCAAACTTAAATACTATTTATAAGGATAATCAAAATATACTTCATATAGCTGTGAGAACCGAATGTGAAGATAAAGGAGTATTTAGCATTGTTCAGGCATTAGTTCAAAAAGGAGTTGAGATTAATTCGCAAGATAAGTATGGTAATACTCCTTTGTGGTATGCTTGTATTTATTGGGCAATAAATGAGAAAACGATAAGCCATTTACTTGAAAAAGGTGCAGACATGAATTTAATTAATAAGTATGGGGTTAATACTTATACTTCCGCAAAAGAAAATAATGAAGTTAAACTGCTGGAGATATTGAATAAATATCAGGGAGTAAAGCAGTAGTTCTATTCAATAAATTATTTGTAGTAATTTGCAACTGGTTTATACCGGAGTTTTTTATTGATTACTCTTATTCATAAATATCCTTTCTGTGTCCTAGGTTGACGACATCTACAGATAGGATGTTGTCAAAAATATTGTAAAGGACGCGATAGTCACCGACCCTGATTCGGTAGCCGTCGCGTCCTTTTAATTTTTTATAGCCGTGTGGTCTTGGATTATCTGCGAGCTGGAGGATGGAGTTTTTGATTTGTGAGTAGGCCGGATCCCTCTCATCACGGGTCAGGTTCGGATCAACCATATTCCCGTAACGGCCTGAATACGGATATACCACGGGCCAACCATATACCCGGAAGGCTCTAAACCCGAACAAACCACGGATCAACCATAGGCTCACCTGCCTCTAAATTCGGGTCAGGCACGGATGAACCACGGATCAACCATATCCCCAATACGGCTCAACCACGGAGAAACCACGGAAAAATGGGGGTAAAATACGGGACAACCACGGCAAAATCTCCTGAAACGTAAGCCTGGCTGAACCAACCACGGAGAATTATAGTTCAATGGAAAGTTATTTGCTCAACATCACCATCGCAAAATATAGGGCAGATACCCCTATCAGGACAAACCCTGCGTATCTAATTGTGCTTCTTTTCTTTTTGTATGAAGGAACATTATCTTTAATTAGTGATTTCGGACTTACAGCAAAAAAGCACCCAATTATGAAAGGGATAAGGGCATCAATGTAACTCATTATCAATTTTGTTTGAAATGCTGATTTTAAGGTATTGAAAAGCACTCCCCCATATCGCGCTTAAAACGGTATCCCCAAATTAATATAGCTCTGTACTCTTTTCGTTTGATCACAATACATCGCAGAGATCTCCAACGGCCCGAGGGCAAAATTATAGGCAAATGTGAGCGAGTATCCCGAGAAGAAATCCGGGTAATCGAAGTAATTGCTTTTGGTGAAGATATTATTGAAGAGCACGTTGGCCCTTGCCGTGATATAAGTATTGCTGAACATCATCACGCGGGCGCCGCCTTGTACTGCCATCAGGCTGGGGCTATAGATAGAGCCTTCCTGCAATCCTGCAAACGTGATCTGGTTGCGGAAGGTCTTTGTGAGGCCGCCCACGATGAATTCGTTCAGTACATTTTTATCGTATCCGAAATTGGTGCCACCCTGCACATTGAACAACATGGTAGTGCGCCTGCTGAATGGAATATAACTCTCCAGGTTAGTCGTAACCCTCGGGTAAGAGTTGCTGGAGATCATGGAATCCGTTGCGGGAATGGTTTGTCCACCTACCAGGAATTTGATCCTTGGGCTTTGCCTGGCCACGTAGCCTGCTTCTGCTTCAAATTTAAGGCCCCTGCGCGGGTATACAGCCTTATCCAGCGAATTATGGCCTACATAGAGGAAATTGGTCACCCAGCTATTGCTGCCCTTGAAATCGAAATCTGTTGAAATGGTGGGCGTATATCTAACCCAATCCCATCTGGATCCAAAGCCTACGGAAAAGCTTCTTTTGGAAGAGAACTGAAAGCGGCCACCGGTGCGGAAGAGGTTCTGTTTATACAATCCGTCCTGTTTGTATTTATCATACGTGTAAGTGGCTACGTCAAACCGGTCGAATTGAAGATCGGCGATCATGGCAAAGTTCTTCAGCCTTCCGAAGTATTGGAGATGTTCCCCGCGAAGGCGGATACTCTCCCCGATATTCACGGATGCCATGCTCCGGGAGTTGGTGAAAAAGAAATTACGGGTGGTGAGATTGCCGATCACGCCAATACCGCTGAAACGGTTGTAATGCAGCCCCACTTTCGCAAAGGTGAGTGGGTTCTCGGTTACATCGAAGATGATCTTTGCGGTGCCATCGGCCTGTGGCTCCAGCGAGTAGGTAACCCGTTTGTAATAGCGCGTGCCCACTGCCTGGCGGATCATATTGGCGAGTCGTTTGGCGGAATAATATTGGTTGGTGACAAAGTTCATGGTGTGGGTGAAGAAGTCGGGGGATGTCTTCACCGTTCCTTTTACCTCATAGGAGCTGATCTTCACATAGTCCACGATGGGTAAGCGTTCGGGGGTAGGAGGCTCCTGACCGTAAATGGCGTCCAGGGAGTCCTTTAGTTTTTTGAGGCGGGGGTAGAGCTCTCTCCCTTCATGCATGCCGAGATTGATAATGGAGCCTGCGTCGGAAAAGCTGCCCATACTGAACTTGTCCATCTGGAAGGGGATATAGATATCACATTGGGGCACTTCCACTTTATTGTCCTCCGCTTCGCGGAAGAAGGCCACCTGCATCAATATCTGGAAGGCGTTGCGCACTTTGTCAGAGGGTAGGAGCCCGCTGGCCACATTGGAGCCGATCACATAATCGGCGCCCATCTCTTTTACATCCCTGACGGGGAAATTGCGCACCAGGCCGCCATCGATCAGTCGTTTCCCGTTATAGTCCACGGCGGTGAACACGGATGGGATGGCCATACTGCTACGCACAGCCGAAACCACTTCTCCTTCTTTCATCACTACGGCTTCGCCATTGCCCACATCGGTGCCGATACAGGCAAAGGGAATGCTGAATTTGGAGAAATCCTTGATATTGTAGACCGGGAAAAAGAGCTCGGAGAATTTGATCCAGAGCTCCTGGCCTTCCAATACGCCGCTGGGTAAGCGAAAACGGTGGTTCACCCAGGGAAGTTCCAGTACATATTTCGAATATTCTTCTTTTTCTTCCATGAAGATACTGCGGAGGGAGCTTTGGTTGCTGAGGAGGAGGTCCCAGTCGATGCTGCGGGCGATCCTTTCGATACTATCCGCAGAATATCCAACGGCATAAAGGCTACCGATGATGCTTCCCATGCTGGTGCCCGTTATATAATCCACTTTGAGGCCTGCGGAATCGATGGCTTTGAGGATACCGATATGTGCCAGTCCCTTGGCGCCGCCACCACTGAGGGTAACGCCGATCTTAGGACGGCCGGTGCGGTTTTGGGCCTGGGATAACAGTAAGGTACAAGCGCACAAGATCGATAGCACGATTTTCCTGGCTAAGAGTTTCCACAGCATATCACCAATTTAAGAAGGAATGGGTAACCTTCAATGTACGGACGGAGAAAAAATTATGTTATTTGTTGGCCTGTTCTTCCAGTTCCATCACTTTTTCGAATACAGTCTCATATTGGGCATTCAGATCCTTCAATGAGGCATTGATGGTTTTGAGGCTGCTTTCCGTTTCCATGAATTTGTTTTTATCGGCATATGTTTCCGGCGCAGCCATAAGGGCTTCTTTCTCTGCTTTCTGCTTATTCAGCCCATCGATCTTTTGTTCCAGCTCACTGAGGATGCGCTGTTGTTTCTGCAATTCTTTCTTCACCTCTTTATTGATGGGTGCATTCGGTACGGGTTTGGCAGCAACGGGCTCAGGTTTGGGAGCAGGAGCGGGCTCGGCTTTCTTCTCTTTTTTATCCTGTGGTTTGGCGGCAGCCGCTGCATTGCGGGCCATCCTTTCTTTCCATTCCACCCATTCTTCGTAACCTCCGTCGAAAACCTTGATCTGGTGCTCATCGATCTCCCAGATCTTATTGGCTACTTTGGAAATGAAATAGCGGTCGTGGCTCACGAGGATGATGGTTCCTTCATACCTGTTCAGGGAATCGATGAGCAGGTCAACGGAGTGCATATCCAGGTGGTTGGTAGGCTCATCGAGCATGAGGAAATTGGCCTTGCTCACGATGGTCTTGGCGAGGGCCACACGGGCTTTCTCACCACCGCTCAGTACTTTGATCTTCTTATCTGCATCGTCGCCGCTAAAGAGGAAACAACCCAGCAGGGTGCGCAGTTCCAGTTCTGTTTTCTGGGCGCCTGCCGTTTTCATTTCTTCCAGAACGGTATTACCGAGACCAAGGCTTTCCAATTGGTGCTGGGCGTAGAAGGATTCTTCCACATTATGGCCCCAGCGGCGGTTGCCTTCAAATGGTTCGATGCCGGCGATGATCCGCAGCAGGGTGGATTTACCCTTACCGTTGGCGCCGATCAGCGCTATCTTGTCGCCGCGGTCAATTTCTGCCTTGGCGTTTTCCACGATGGTGTTATCTCCGAATTTCTTGGTGATATCGCTGAGCTCCACCAGCACTTTCCCGGGCATTTTATCTACCTGGAAATTGATGCGGATATCAGGCC
>JAGIAP010000032.1 GCA_017744805.1 Chitinophagaceae bacterium
GGGCACGGTGAGAATGGATTTGGTATTGGGCAACAAATAATTCAGAAACCAGGCTGCAGTGGTGGATTGTTCTCCGCTTCCGGTTTCCTTACCAACTATCCATCCCCGCTTGTTCTTTTGCACCAGTGTGGCAAAATAAGTAGCTGCAGAAACTGTTCCTCCACCGGTGAGTACGAAAACCTTTCCTTTGAATGCATCCTTATCCGGGGGATAATTTTCCAGCATTCCTTCTTTCAACCGTTCATTGCCTACGTATCGGCCGGAGATACTGTCCTTATCAAAACGTTGGTAAAGGAAGTTCTTGTTATTGCGGATATCCTCCTCGCTTAGCTTACGCTGTCCGTCAACAACGGCATATTCAGGAAAGTTGATATCGATCACTCTTGTCCGGTAGTTGTACACATTGGAGAAGGATTGGTTGGACAAGAAAGAATACAACAGTGCGGAGATCGCGGGGTTGCCACCACCATTGTTCCGGATATCGATGATCACATTCTTATAGCCGCGCTTGTTCACTTCTTTGAAGAAGGTACTGAACTCCTTGTAGGCATAAGCCTCCTGCAGGTTGAATGAATTGACGGTAAGTGTGCCTGTGTTGCGGGCATCATCATAACTACTGTAGATCCAGTAGGAGCGGGCCAGTTGGTTCACCGGGAATACGGCCTGCCGGGTGGAATGAAAGCCGGGAGAGGCAGCCAGGGAAGGGAGGCTGATCTTTTTCACGGTCTTCGATTGTGGTTCTATGTATTCAAGCTCGTATTGCCCTGCATTGTGCTCGCGCATGCTCCGGGAGACCTGGAAATTACCGAATGCCCTGTCTGTACCGGTACCGATAAAGCCATCACTGTAAGTAGCGGCGCTCATGGATGCAATGATATCCTTTGCCGGTTGACCGTTGATACTCACCAGCTCCGAAGCAAACGGAATGGTGCTCCCTTTGATATTCACCAGGATCTTTCCTCTTTCAATGATCGCCGGCAGCGGAAAGAAGTTCATATTGCTGATCACGTCACGCGTGTTCTGTTCAGAGAAATTGAGGCTGGTATGCACATCTCTCATCAACTGAATGGGGGAGAACTGGGTGCAGGCGAATACATCCTTTTGCTCTGCCGCTTTCTGCAACAGGGAATCGACCCTTTTGTTCAGCGTGATGGAATCAATGAACTTGTAAGGGTTGGGGTGTTGTTTTTTGAGGATATCCATTGCCAGCCTGTAATCTTTGATCAGGCCTTCTTTGGTGAGCTCAGGTAATGAATCCGGGAGATGGTTTGTTTGTGCCATCGTTCCCAGGCTGCAGGTGGTAAGCATTGCGCAAATACCTGCTATCAGAGAATTATTCATGGTCTTACTATATTTTTTTTATGCGAATAAAAATTGAATGGGCAGGTGTTGCTTACTGTAATTCTTTTACCCTTGCCCGTTTGCGGCCGTTCTTCAATGTTTCCAGTATCCCTTCATTGCGGATGATGATCATGCCGTGCCTGTCTGCTGTAATGCCTTTCTCCAGTGTATAGGTGTATTCCGGGATATTGCCATTCATGCGTGTGGGAAGGAACTGGAACCCGATATTGGGTACCTGCTGCAATCGTTCACCAGCTTCCACGATATGGGAAGAGATGATGAACATGCTGTTCTTCTTTGCTGCAAAGGCGATCGTGATCTCCACGGTAGCTTCATGCGCATCCTTCACATTGGTGCCGCGGAACATTTCATCGAAGATGATGAAGAGCGATTTGTTGGCCTGCAGCTCTGCCGCCACTTTCTTCACCCTCAATACTTCTGCATAGAAATGGCTGGCGCCGATGCCCAGGTTATCGGGCAGGTTGATGGTGGTGTAAATGCCATCGAGTACGGAGAATTCCATTTCCTCTGCGGCCACGGGAAACCCGATATGGGCCACATATACGGCCGTACTCACTGAGCGCAGGAAAGTGGATTTACCCGCCATATTTGCACCGGTGAGGAATACCACATTGTGATCCTTGTCCATCGAAAAATGGTTGCTCACAGGCTTTGCCAGCTCGGGGTGGTAAACCCCTTTGAGCCGGAGGATGCTTTTCCCTTTCTCTAACGCTTTGGGAAATACGAATTTCCTTTCCTGTGCTACCCTGGCAACGGAAAGATAAACATCCAGTTGATAGACCTGCGCCAGCAGTTGTTCTATCTTGCTGCGCTCGCGGTGCCGGAACAGGAGGTCATAAGCTGTGATGGCGGCATAGGACAATTTGGCTTTTTGTTGTTCGCGCATGACGGGTTCAAAGGCAGGGTCGAGGAGGAGGGAGGCAATCGCCTCCCGCTCCTTTGACCAGGGATCCATGGCTATGATCTCCTTTGATCCTATGAAAGTTTTGATCTGTTGTATCAGGTTGATCAGGGCAGTAACGCCATTGCTGATCTCTCTTTCACTGAGGACAGCATGTTGAGTGCCCTGTTTTTTTTGTTCATCAGCGGCCGCCAGGTATTTTTCCGCCATATCGAATAAAGCTCCTTCAAAAGGGAAGCGCATATTCATGCCTGCGAAACTTTTGATGATATTGCTTCTCCGGTTGATCTCCTGCTGATCACTCAATGGTTTGGTGAACATCTCTTTCAATACTATTTCTGCACCACGGGTATGTGAATGATTGTAGAGATCGAACAGTCCCTGGCTATCCCGCTTTCCGAAGATCCGCAGATCTTCGATCGTTTGTTCATCTGTTAACAGGTACATATTGTGATGGATTATTGTCGTTTACGTCTGAGAAGGATCACTGTGCCGAGGACCAATATGAGCGCGGGCAGTATCCAGACAAGGATGATCTTTTGTGTTTCTGCTGTTTTGAGACCGATGGTCAGGAGGGTATCTGTAGGCTTTATGGCGAATATATGAACCGGGAATGCTTCATCAGTCAGCCAACTTGCATAGTTGGCGGCAAGCATTTGTGAATTGGTTCTGATATTGGAAGCAAAGTCTGCATCCCCAACAATGGTGATCTTTTGCTCTTTGTTGCCTACCTGCCTGCTCAGTGCCAATGCAAGGGTGAATGAATCCAATTTGTAATCGCCTTCACTGGCCACTAATATTGGTGGTGCCGAATCCGTAACCAAATGGCCAGCTTTTACCCATGCCAGGCCTTTAGGTCCGGACACCATCAGTCTGGTTACCTTGAATCCATTGTCTGTATAGGAAAGCGGAGCAACGCCAGGGTGAAGGATCTTGGTAGAGTCACCTTCTTCAAGTCCTTTCCTGATCGATATGCTGAATTGGTTCTTTTGTTTCAGCAACCAGGTATGATCCATGGTAACGAAGGGTGTGATCTTATCCGGCGTTTCATGCTGGGAGATCTGAACCATGGTTCCCGGCATCAGTTCTGCACCCATGGGTTTTATGAGCGGGTTCAATACTTGTTGCTTACCAGGCTCACCCATTATCATCATGTTCCCTCCTTTATCGATATATTGTTTCAGCCGTGTGGTTACCGTATCGTTCAGCATTACCTTGGGATCGGCCAGTACCAGTGCATCGGCATCGGCGGGAATATCCTGTTTGCTAAGGTTCAATGTGTCGAATTCAAAGCCATGGTTGATCAGGGCCGCCCTGCTATATTTCTGGATGGAATAGCTGCTGTACTCGCGCTCTCCCAGCTTATGAATGCTGCGTTCGTAATTACCGGTGGTAGCATATACTTTGGGGATTGTGTCGTTCGACAATCTTTTCAATGCTGCCGCTACATGATCCTCGTCGGGCCAGTATTTGGTGTCTTCATAGCACCTGAGCAAAATACTTTTGCCTTTGTATTTCAACTGCATTACAGACCGCAGATCTTCCGGCTGAAGATCTATCTGTTTCCTGATCTCAGCAGGTTTGAGATACCAATCGAGATTCGTTTCGTACATCTTGGCATATTCCCGGGCAATGGAATCCAGGGTCATGCCGGGCATGCGTTTATACATGGTGCTGTCTCCATCTTTCACATCATAATACAATACATAATTGAATTTGATATTGGGCTTGAAACGGATGAACTGATCCCAGAAGCCCCAGATATAGTTGTTCCTTGAGCTGGGTCTGGTTCTTCCGAAGCCCTGACCGGGATCCAGCAGGTTAGTGTAAAGCGTAACTTCCATGGGCTCATCCTTCATGCCCTTGATAATCTCCTGTGTTTTCTCCGTGATGGTATTCATCTTGGTTCTGGTGCCATCCCAGTAACCGATATACCCGGGTCTGGAAGTAAGATAGCCTACTACCAATACGGATACGAAAACAGTCAGGTAACGGACTGCTTTTTTCGTTCTTGAAACCAGTTCTCTTCCATGAAGTAAGCTCAGGTAACTGAAGGTTACAAACATATAGGTCAGCAATGCATAGTACATGATATCACGGGTAGTGATCAAGCCGTTCACCATTCTCTCTGCCCTTCCGTTGATGGCCAGGAAGTAGGTAATGTCACGGATAAAATCATATTCCTGCCAGAGACCTCCTATTCGTTGCAATAGGAAAAGCAATATGAACGTAGCAATGGCAGACACAATCTGGTAATGTGTGATGCTACTCATGAACATACCAATGGCGGTATAGGAACATACTACCAGATAGAATGTGATGAGGCCGGTAAATAAATGCCCCGTATCGATATTCCTGATGCTGAATCCACCAACTATCATGAAGAGCAGCATAATGGTCAGCAACAGCATATTGTAGGCCATTATCGCCACGTATTTGCCCCATACGATCTGGTTGAGTTGTACGGGGGAGGAGTAGAGCAGTTTTACAGTCCCGCTGTTGAACTCCCGGTTGATCAGTCCCATGGTGAGCAGGGGAATGAAAAGATATAAATTGGAAAAGATATTTCCGATAAAACCGTTTCCGTCCATGCCCATGAACACGGCTTTGGTTAATGCCATCGGAAATTCCTTGAAAGAGGGCGTTGTTTTCAGGAGGGAGTCCTGCCAGTTTGCGAGCGCTGCAATGAAGTTGGTATAAAAAATAGCACAGATCACAAAGAAAATGATGGTCAGGAACCAGGCCACCGGAGAGAAGAACAAATTCCGGAGCTCTGTTCTCGCAATTTTGAATATTAGTTTCATGGAAAAACTTATTGATGGGATTGGGTAGATAATTGTTTGAAGATATCGTCCAGTAAGCCTTTTTCGAGATTCACTTCGCGGATGCGCCAGTCTTTCTGCACACCGGCAGTGATGATCCTTTCGGTAATATCTTCTTCACCGTCGAAAAAGATGCGTACCTGTTTGTCTGTTGTGTATTCAACCCTGGTGATGCCTTGAATCTGTTGTAATTCACCAATCGTTGGCGGATTGGCGAAACGCACCAGTACACTTTGTGGTTGCATATAATTGTTGAAGGCGTCCATGGAGTCGGAGAATACGATCCTGCCAGATTCGATCATGATCACTTCTTTACAAAGCAGGTGGATCTCGGACATGATATGGGAAGAGAGCAATACAGTTCTTTCCTGTGCAATTTCCCTGATCAGTTTGCGTGCCTCGATCAGTTGATTGGGATCGAGGCCATTGGTAGGCTCATCCATCACTACCAGTTTTGGCTTATGAATGATGGCCTGGGATATACCTACCCGTTGGCGATAGCCGCCAGACAGGTTCTTGATGAGGCGCTTGCTGAAATGCGTGATGCCTGTTTTCTCTTTGGCTTCATCCACGGCGGCTTTGATCTTTTTGTCTTCTATCAGCCTTAGTTCAGCAGCATAGGTGAGATATTCATCCACCGTAAGATCGAGATACACCGGTGGTGTCTGCGGAAGGAAACCGATGGATCTTTTTGCAAGCTCAGGTTCTTTCCGGATATCGGCGCCATTGATGCTAACACTTCCTTCAGTTTGGTTGAGGGCTCCGCAAATGATATTCATGGTAGTGGATTTACCGGCTCCGTTGGAACCAAGCAAACCAATGATGCCATTGGTTGCGATCTCTATATTGATATCGCGGATGGCCCAGCTGCTACCATAACGGTGCGAGAGGTTTTCTGTTTTTAAGATCATGCAATGTGTTTTTGAATATTAGGTAAGAGCATAGGACGGCCTGATCGGTACAGTAAACTGTATCAACCTGTGTTGTTGTCAGCCTGCCCGCAGGCAGACCGGGATTATTGTTTTATGGAATTAATTGCAACCTGAGTAATAATGCTGCCCATGTATCTCTTATTGAACAATTCCATGAGATCATCTTTTGTATTACTCTTTTTGAAAAAAATATTGTTACAAACAAAGAGCAATACAATGATGGAAATGCAGGTAAGATTATCCTTCATGAACTGCACTGCACGGTTCAGATGTACTTTCACCGTATTGGGCGAAAGATGCAGGCAGGCGGCGATCTCCGCTCTTCTCAGCCCTTTCTCTTTGCTGAGATGCAGCACCATCTTTTGCTGTGAAGGAAGCTGGTTGAAAATTTGCTTGAGCAGAACATATTTTTCTTTACCGATCAGGTTCTCTTCCACATGGGAGCAGGATAGACCATTCTCTTCACTCAATACCTTGTGTATGCGAACCTGTATATTTTTATCCCGTATATACCTTGCCGATAGGTTTGTAACTACTTTGATCAACCATCCCACAGGGTTTTCGGGAATCACCTTTGCCCTTTGTTGCCATAGCGCCAGGAATGCTTCCTGTACGATATCTTCCGCTACCTGCTTGTTTTTAGTGATCTGCCAGGCAGTATATTGAAGATGTGCCGTCCAGTTGCGGACTATCCTGGTGAACTGGTAATGGAAAAAATGCACAGGAACATCCCTGCAGGGATATTCCTGTACTGACATAGGTAAAGGCTTATATTGGGAAATAGTGGTCATGTAAGAACATTTTTCCGTTAGATTTCATGGGGATATTATTCAGGAATTTTGAACCCGGCCTCTTTGGCGAAACTCCTTATGATGCCGAATTTTTTCAGCACAAGTGGATCGTTGGCGTGCAGTGTGGTAAATTCCTGTTCGGTATAATAAAATGAAGCTGCAAGGAATGACCTGGTATCGTCAGTTTCGCGGAGCATATTGGGAACTGGCATTCCTCCGAGATAGAATGTAGGATAGTAAATGAATCCCAGTTCTGTTGGTGGAGGCTCCGAGCCGGGCGGAACAAGGAATAAGAATGGCCAACCGAAATAGATATCTACATCGTAGGGGAATAAATTCTTTGCTGCTTCTCTTGAGATACTGAAAAATTCTTTTTGGAGTCGCGTGCTCATCATATCTGTGAGCCTTTTGTCTGCAATACCCGCCAGGATGGAAGCTGCATACATTTTTCTTTCAGCTGCATTCATTGGCTCAACATCCTTTGCCATCACTCCCAGCGTATTGAATCCCTGCAGCGACGACCATCCATGTGAGATCTGGATATCGGAATTTATATAGGTAGCGAAGGAATCGAGGAACAAAATGCTGGGGAATATTTTTGTAGACGGAAGTTTGGGAACCACTTCGGTTTGCAGCAGGTTCAGCAGGCCCGGAATTCGTTGCCTCGATGAAAGGGGGATGGTATTTACATAAAAGTCGGACAGTGGGGTATATTCCAAAGACAGTGTTATGTATTTGTAACGGGCCGGACTTTCATTTTCCCTGCTGATCTTTTGTTTATAGATCGTATCGGTGCAATAGCTTGCAATACCGGTGTTCTTATAGAATTCATAGATCGCATGATCGATTGGATCATTGGGATTGTCTGCTATTACAAAATGATTTACGTCCAGGTTGCTGGGCTCGGGCGCTTTCTCTTTCCTACAGCTTGCAGTCAGCAGCATGCTTGCCATCAGCATGCAGGGTATCAGAAGGGGAGTAGTTAGCCGCATATATTTTAGTTTCATGATGAGGAGGAATTGATGTAAGTAATGGGGCCTTTAGAATTTCAATGGGCGATCCGGTCTTTGTTCATTGGTAAGCGATCCTCTGTTGAACTCGATCTCATCGTTAGCGATTGGAACAACATAAGCTGCTTTATCCTGATCATATGGCCCCAGCTCATAATAGCCGTTCTCTGCATATCCGTTCCCTGCGAATACTACGTTGCGATGCCTGATCGATTTGCTGAAAGGGTATTTGGTGTTCACTCCATAACGGCGGAGATCGAACCACCGTTGTGCTTCCCAGCAAAGCTCCAGTCTGCGTTCCTGGCGGATGGCATTGATAAGTACCTGGCCTTCTCCGGTAACGGGCGGGAGCTCATTGGGTTTGAACCGGGTTTTCCTGAATTCCTGTAATGTGCTGCGTGCTTCTTCAAAGCGGTCGAGCGCAGCAAGTGCTTCCGCTTTGTTCAGGTAGATCTCGGAAAAGCGGATCATATAGGTATCGGAAACATCGTCAACAGTAGAGTTGAAGGTTTCTCTTTTTTTGGCCACTCTCATCTGTCCTTTGCTGTTAGGTATGAAGAATACCTGAAGGCGAAGATCATTCTGTGCATATCCAAGAACCAGATCGTCAGCGGCCTTGTAAGCGGGAAATGATGGTTCATCCATATACAGTCCCATTACGCCGGCTGTCCGGTTTGCTCCCATTGTAAATATCACTTCAGGAGAAAATTTATTCAGAAAGTCTTTACCCGGAGGATGAGTATTGAGGTTGGTGAGTGTATATCTGTGTTTGCTGATCACCTGGTCTGCATAGTGGATCGCCTGCTCATAATTTTCCATGAAGAGATAGACCCTGCTGAGCAAAGCCTGTGCACTTGCCTGGTTGGCGCGGATGGTAGATGGTTCATTGGCGCCGGCCAGTTCTTTTTCAGCTTCCAGCAGATCTGAAACTATCAGATCGTATACTTCCTGGGTGCTGCTTCGTGATACAAATTGTTCCTTGATGGCCGGATCCGTTTTGATCGGAATACCATAGTCTGTGGCAGCGGTTGCAGGTTTATATGGTTTGCCGTAGGTGTTCACCAGCATGAAATAATAAAGTGCGCGCAGGAAATGAGACTCTCCGGAAATGCGGGTCAGTGCATTGGCGGGTTGACCTTTATCTTTCAATAGATTTACATTGAGCAGAATGGTATTGATACGGGAAATCCTGCTGTATAAATTGTTGAACCAGGCGTCGGTGGTGGTCAGTACACCTTCACTGCTCAGCCGTGGCTGTGCCTGCCAGTAGTGAAAACCTCCGTAGAGCGTGGTCTTATTTGGGGATGCAGGGATGAGGGCTTCCACATCATCATCCATGGAATACATCATTTCAGGAGCGGAAGCAAAATAGTATTCCATGTAGGCGTCCCCAATCAGTATCTCGTCGAGATTGGCAGTGGTTTCAATAAAGCTACTATTCTGGGAATAGGTTGACAGGAATTTTTTGCAGGAGAGGTTACCGATGCACAATATGCAAAACAATGGTATCCATATCCTGTTGGCAGATGAATGCATAGTGTTGGTTTTAGAAGCTGATGTTGAGATTGAGTGCATATACCGGTCTGATTGAAAGATTGATATTGGGAGATGAGCCTGATTGGGAAGGATCCTGCCCGCGAAGCGCTTTGTTGGCAAAGGTGGCCAGGTTGGAGCCGCTGAGAAGTGCAGTGGCGCCTTTGATATGTAATTGTTTGCAAAGGGCTTCAGCAAACCTGTAGCTCAGTGAAACATACTGAAGTTTGACATAATCGCCTTTTACCACCCTCAGGTCGGAATTATCGTACATCTGGTAGTAATCCGTAGCAAAGGGAGTGGTTACCAGGTTGGCAGGGTCGAACCACCAGGCAAACTTGTCGAAATCCACTACTCCCTGCGCTCCCTGGATGGCTGGGATATTGGTGAATTTTTCATCTCCCGGATAGCGCCATCTGTCATTGAATTCCTTGCGCAGGTTCTGTTGTGAGCTGGGCCTGAATGTGCCGTAATTGCCGGAGGCGATCTGTAGCAACCTGATCTTGCTGCCGAAACTGTAGGTGAAGGTCACATTGAGTGTCCAGTTCCCCAATACGAAAGAGTTGTTGATCCCTCCCTGCAATACAGGTTCTCTTCTGCCAGACTCTACCATTACCATGCTGAAGAGCTCTTCCTTCGTCAACTTACCATATTTGGCACTCAGTGCTGCTTTGTTGTCGACCTCAACGCCATAGAAAACAGGAAAGCCAAAATTCGGGTCCAGTGATTTAAAGCGATAGGAATAGAATGTGTTCACTGGCTTTCCATTGAGCGGAATTGTTCCATTCAGGAAATCCTGGAAGGTAAGTGTGGCAGCATCCACCATTACGTTGCGGGTGTTCAGGTTGTTATTGATCAGTTTATTGAATACCTGCCCAAGCTGTGGATCGAAGCGCCACATAAAACCTTTTTTATTACCGGCGCCCAGATTATCGATCACCTTGAAGTTAAGTGATAGCTCCACACCCTGATTTTCCAATGTTCCTCCATTCACCACATAGGTATTGCCGGGGGCTCCATTCACGGCTGATACTTTCTTTTCCAGGAAGGCATTGGTGGTTTTGATATAGAAATAACCAAAGGAACCATTTATCCTTCCTTTCAGTAAAGAGAACTGAATGCTTCCGTTATAGTCCTGTGTTTTTTCCCAGGCCAGGTCCGGATTGGGGAGTGAAGTAATGGAGGAACCGGGAGCGTTGTAATAGGGGTTGACAGCGCCTTTCTGGAAAATGGCGTAAGGCGTTTGGCCAGGCAGCATATTTCCGCGGGTACCAAAAGAAACAAGCAACGCTGCCTGGTCTACCCAGGGTTGATTGCGCAGCAGGTCTTCATGAATATTCCATCTTCCTGACAATGCCCAGGTAGGCAGGAATTTTTCATTACTTCTCGATCCGAATGAATTCGAGAATTCCTGACTTGTGGTGGCTGTGAGCACATAGCGTTCGTTGAAGATATAGGTAGATGTGAGGTAGGGGCGTAGTGCATTTTGTCTTATATCTCCGATATGGGGTCTGCCATCACTTGCTAACCAGTAAGCGTAGCCCGTATACTTGCTTAGATCGATGCTGGCGAAACTGAGTCCCCGGTCCGGATAATATCCCCTGTTGATGATATCGTATGATTTCACCTGGTTGGAAGTTACATCTGCAGCAGCTTCCACTGTGAGCTGGTGTTTGTGTTGCTGATCGAGGAACCTGCTGAAGTTTAAGCGGGCATTGACGAGATAATTCTGTTTACTCACCGTCTGATGACGAAGCTCCCCTCCGAAAGGGATCTTATCCTGAATCGGCATGAATTCACCCAGGAAGTATGAGATCCTTCTCTGTTCTGTTACCCATTCCGTATTTTCCGAGAACCAGATATCGTGAACGGAGTTGCCCCCCGTGTAGGCCAGTTTGGTATTGAACTGGATGCCTTTCGCGATCTCATAGCTGAGGTCTACACTGGCATTGTATTCGTTGCTTTCAACCGTTTCACCGCTTTGATCCATCTCGTTCACAATATTCATTGATTTGATATCCTGGAAACTATTGAGGAACGTATTGGAATTGACGGTTGAATAATAATACAGGGAGCCGTCTTCATTGCGTAATGGAATAGCCCTGCTGGTGCCATATGCATAGTTGAGCAGGCCTACCTCTGAAGGTGTATAATTCCTTTTTTCTTTGTTCAGTTGGATATTGAATTCCACTTTGAATTTCCGGTAATTCATCTGCATATTCAGCATACCGGTATAGAGATCACTCTTTTCTTTATTGATCACTCCGGGTTCTGTGCGGTATCCCACCGAAGCGCGATAGGAAGCGGAATTTGTTCCGCCCGATACGCTGAGTGTATGATTGGTGGCAAAAACATCCTGCATGGTATTGCCCAGCCAGTCGGTATTGATAGCTTCTGCCCTGTCTACTTTCTGTTTGAAGGTTTCAAAATCCGTCTGACCGTTATAGTAGTCCATGATATCCTTCTCATAGGCTTCGAGGGCGCCGCCACGCAGCTTCATATGCTTCTCGATCATTTCACGTGATACATCTATCCGGTCCCGGGAATCCATCATGTAAATGGCCCTGTCTGTATATCTTGGTCTTCGTGTAAAGGTTCCTGTTACATTGTAGTTTACGGTAGGAGGGCCGGGTTTTCCTCTTTTGGTGGTAACCACTATCACGCCATTGGCTGCTCTTACGCCGTAGAGGGCCGCGGCTGTTGCATCTTTTAAAACATCGATCTGTTCGATGTCGTAAGGATTCAATCCTGATATGGCATTTCCGAGCAGGTTCACGAAATCCGGATCATTGATCCGTTCAGCGGGGATGGGGATGGGGTTGGTACGAATGATCCCATCCACTACCCAAAGTGGTTCCCTCGATCCCAGGTAGGTGGAAGTGCCCCTGATGCGCAGTTTGGGTGCAGCGCCTGCCTGTCCCGAATTCTGCATGAACATGAGACCGGGAACACGGCCTTCCAGCATTTTATCTACTGTATTCAGTCCTGGTTGCAGCACTGAATCCATTCTCAATGAGGTTACGGAACCTGTGAGGTATTTCTGCTTTATTTTCTGATAGCCGTTGTATACAACTGCTTCATCCAGTTGTTCCGCTTTTTTGGAAAGGGGAATGTAAAAGAATTCATCGCTGATGGAAATGGTCTGCCCGGTGAGCAGTCCATTCCTTATAGTATTCAGCACTTCATTGGTGCCATTTGCAACAGGTTTGTTTTGTGAAGACACCACAATTGCTGTAGTGGGTGAAGTGATCCTGATACCAATGCTGTTGAAACCAACATAAGTGATGGTAAGGGTTTGACCAACTTCTGCATTGATGGTGATATTACCCTGAGCATCGGTTACTCCTGAGATCTTTGATCCCTTTACCGAAATGGATGCTCCGGAAAGCGGATTGTAATCCTGGTCAAGGACCCTGAGTTTGATGGGAATGGGAGCAGCCTGATCACCGGGTTCCCGCATTTCCATATGTCCTTCAAAAAATAGTGTAATGGGCGAAAGCGGAGATACGATGATTGTTTTGCTCCTGATAACATAAGTCAGTCGCTGCACTTTCATGATCTCGTCCAGCACTTCGGTCAGTGGTCTGTCCTTCACTTCGATGGTAACAGTCTGCGCTTCTTTGAGGGTTTGGGCTCCGTACAAAAAAGAGAATCCTGTTTTTTCCTGGAGCAGGGTGAATACCTGTTTTAGCGGAACATTTTTGACCGACAGGTCAACGTTCTGGGAAAGTGCGGCAGCCGAAACATTCATTAAGGCTACGGTTAAGAAGAATACGGTTAGCTTCATAACTAACAGAGTTTTGGTTAACAGGCGGTTGCCCCCACGGGCAGGCCGGCCAAAAACAGCAGTTTTTTGCATACTTTTGCGTAGTTTGGGTGATGTAGTAACCAGTCTTAGAGGACTATCTTATTTTCGTTACCCAAACTTTTTGGCCGGTAGTGTAGCAAGCACTTCCGGCTTTTTTTTGGGTAACGATCATTGATCAGATCTTTTTGTTCCTGATCTTCCTTTTATAGAATTTACTGATGACTCAAAATTAATTTCCTGCCTTCAAGTCTAGTACGAATCTCAAAATTGTTCAGGAACAGCATCAGGTCTGAGAGCTGCACTCCCCTGTCCATTCTGCCTCCGATCTTTACAGCAGGCATGTGCCCTTCCAGTTGAATGTCGATATCATACCATCTTTCAATTTGACGAATGATCTCCTGGAAATTCATCGATTCAAAATTGATGAAGCCATTCTTCCATGCCAGCACATATTCTATATTGGCAGGTTGTACCCTGATATCTTCCGAGTTACCGGTGATCACTGCCTGTTGTCCCGACTGCAACATAACGCCATGGCCGGTACCACGGCTATTGTTTACTTTCACACTGCCCTGTATCAATGTTGTTTTGATCCTTCCTTCATTTGCATAGGAGTTGATATTGAAACTTGTTCCCAGCACCTGAACCACGGACCTTCCATCTACATCCACCAGAAATGGCCTGCTCTTATCTTTTGCGATCTCCATGTATACTTCGCCACTGACCTTTATCTGACGCTCGTTTCCGGTAAATGCAGCGGGATAGGTGATGGATGAAGCGGCATTTAGCCAGATCCTGGATCCATCAGGAAGCACCAGGTTGTACTGACCTCCATTGGGGGTGGTCATGGTGTTCATCATTACTTTACCGGTAGCGTTGCCATTTGCATCATACCGGATCTCTCCATTGGGCAATTTGATCACTGAAGCGTTGCCTTGTTGTGCAATGGTGCCATTGGCTGCACTGTCCAGGATAATTACAGTGCCATCGGATAAGGTCAGGACCGCTTTATTGGTTCCAGGTTGGATATTGTTCTTATTGTCTGTCTGCCCCGCAATAACAGGTTGGTGTTGTTTATCGGAGTTGAAATAGAAATAAGCAGTTCCGCCAAGCAGCAACACAATGGCTGCGGCCCAGGTCCAGCGGCGATAAGCCGGGATGCGGTGTACCGGTGTTTGTCTTTGTTGCAGGATACGTTCAAAAATGATATCGCGTAAAGCAGGGTCTTCCGCCACATCAAATGAGGCATCTTCCAGGGCTTCCGCTACGGAGGCTTCCAGTTCCGGCAGATGCTTCCTGCTTTGTATGAGCGCAAAGAACTGCTGCTGTTCTTCAGCCGTGATGGTTTGCGTCAGGTATTTATCCAGTAATTGTGAAAATACATCAGGTGATTCCATAATAAGGTTTTAACGGGGCTTCATAAGAAGACCAGTGAATGAATAAGACAGGTTACAAAAATGAACAGGTGCAGTGAGTGCTAAAAAAAATATTCATGGATAGAGGCCAGCAGCCAGATGGTGAGGAAAGCATCGCCTGAATGGAGGCGTACATATTCCCGGATGGTGTTCAGGGCCCGGACCATATGGCTTTTCACGGTGGCTGGTGCAATATTGAGTTGCTGTGCGATCTCAGCATAGGATAATTCCTGCTCCCTGCTTAGCCGGAAAACGGCGGCCTGTTGAGGAGGCAAGGTGGCCACAGCTTCGTCCACCAGGGCAACAGCGCTTTTGTATTCCAGCAAATAACCAGGAGTAAGAAGATCAGGAGAAGTGAGCTCATCTGCCGGTCCGGCAGCGAGCTGGAAGGCCCGGCTTTCCAGCGCATTGATAATGGTGTTGCGGGCCAGGGTGGCAAACCAGGCATCGAAATGGGAAACGTCCCTGAGCTTGTTACGCTTTTCCCATAAGCGAACAAATACCAGTTGTACCGCATCCTGCGCCAATTGGGTAGACTTCAGGAAACTGAGTGCAACTCCGTAAACCCGTTTCCAGTACTGGTCGTATACCAGTCGGAACATTTGCTCATCACCATCCAGCAGGCGCTGTGTTATTTCCTTTTCGCTATGTTTTCCGTCGGGCAACAATGATTGTAATTCAATTAATGTCCACAAACTATAGCAAAAAATTCACATGAGGGTCAAAAAAATGTCGGGCACATATAGCAAAGATCCCGGCTGCCTGAGGCGGAGCCGGGATCTTATCAAATTTATCATCCTGTATCAGGACAACAGAAATTATATGTTATGCAACGGTGATCTCGTTATCGAGATACACATCCTGCGTGGTGTGCAACAATTGTACGCCTTCGTTGAAAGGACGCTGGAATGCTTTTCTTCCAAGGATCAGTCCCATACCGCCTGCGCGCTTGTTGATAACGGCAGTGTATACTGCATCTGCCAGATCGCTGGCGCCCTTGCTTTCGCCACCGCTGTTGATGAGGCCAACGCGACCGCTATAGCAGTTCAGCACCTGGTAACGGGTAAGGTCGATCGGGTGATCGGAAGTGAGCTTATCGTACACAAGGGGAGAGGTTTTACCATGTTTGGTAGCCAGGTATCCGCCATTGTTGGTAGGGAGCTTTTGTTTGATGATATCAGCCTGCAGGGTAACGCCGAGATGGTTAGCCTGACCGGTAAGGTCAGCGGAAGTGTGATAATCCACGCCATCCACTTTGAAACCATTGTTACGGGTGTAGCACCAGAGGATAGTGGCCATACCCAGTTCATGTGCGTATTCAAAAGCTTCAGCCACTTCTTTCAATTGGCGTGCACTTTCTGCACTGCCCCAATAGATGGTAGCACCTACAGCGATAGCGCCCATGTTCCATGCACTCTTCACAGTGCCAAACATCGTTTGATCGAACTTGTTAGGAAGGCTCAGGAACTCATTGTGATTGATCTTCACCACAAATGGGATGCGGTGAGCATATTTACGGCTCATGATACCGAGTACGCCGTACGTGGAAGCAACACCATTACAACCGCCTTCGATAGCCAGTTTGATGATATTCTCAGGATCGAAATAGATAGGATTGGGAGCAAAGGCAGAACCGCCGCTATGCTCGATACCCTGATCCACGGGGAAGATGCTGCAATAACCGGTATTTCCCAGGCGGCCATGTCCCAGCAGGGTTTGCATGCTGCGCAGTACCTGGTTATTACGGTTGCTGTTGATCCATGTCTTTTCTACATGATCAGAAGAGGGGAGTTGGATCATCGACTGATCAATAGTCTGGCACTTATGGTCAAACAAATAAGCGGCTTTATCGCCGAGGAGGTCAACAATCTTTTTAGAAGGCATGATTATTTGAATGTTTGGTGATGCAATCGCCCGGCAAAGATAGGGGCATGAACATACCAAACCCAGTCCATTAATGGAGCCGGAGCCTTCCGTGATTTGACTTTCCTTCAGCGGTGAAGCCGCTTATTCAAATGAAATCTAACTATTATGCATTTCTGTTAATGCAATTCAAGTCAGTAAACGCTATTTCTAAACGTTTTATAAATGTTTCCTCGCCCTTACGGAGCCATACGCGGGGATCGTAATATTTCTTGTTGGGCTTGTCTGCGCCTTCAGGATTGCCCAACTGGCCCTGGAGATAAGCCTCGTTCTTTTTATAATAGCCCAGTACCCCTTCCCAGAAGGCCCACTGGAGGTCTGTATCGATATTCATCTTGATAGCGCCGTAGCTGATGGCCTCACGGATCTGATGCTGGGGAGAGCCGCTACCACCGTGGAATACGAAGTATACAGGCTTGGGACCTGTCTTGAATTCCTGTTGGATATACTCCTGGCTATTGCGCAGGATCTCGGGGCGGAGCTCCACATTACCGGGGCTGTACACGCCGTGGACATTGCCGAATGCAGCGGCTACGCTGAACAGGCTACCCACTTTGCCAAGCTCTTTGTAAGCGTAGGCTACGTGCTGGGGCTGCGTGTAAAGCTTGTCATTCTCGATGCCGCTATTGTCAACGCCATCTTCCTCACCACCGGTAACGCCCAGTTCGATCTCGATGCCCATGCCGAGAGGGGCCATGCGCTTGAAGAATTCAACGGAGGTTTCGATATTCTCTTCGATAGGCTCTTCAGACAGGTCCAGCATATGCGAGCTGAACAGGGGTTGTCCTTTCTCTTTGAAATATTGTTCGCCGGCATCGATCAGGCCGCTGATCCATGGCAGCCATTTTTTGGCGGCATGGTCCGTATGCAGTACTACAGGCACTCCGTAGTATTTGGCTACGTTGTGAACATGCAGGGCGCCGGAAATAGCTCCCTGGATATTACCCTGGAGTTGATCGTTGGGCATTCCCTTGCCGGCAATGAATTGAGCACCTCCGTTTGAAAACTGGATGATGACCGGTGAATTCACTTTTGCTGCTGCTTCCAGAGTGGCGTTGATGCTATCGCTTCCAATGGTATTCACGGCAGGGATCGCAAACTGGTTTTCTTTGGCATCCTGGTACAGGGCTTCCAGTTCCTCTCCGAATAGTACACCGGGTTTGTATTTCTTCATGATTTGATAATTTTTCTATGGTAATAATTAAGAAAGAATTCTGCTTGTTGAATAGATTTTAAGGATTTAGGTCTTTTTTTGAATGCCGCGCTAAGATACGTGGTGCATTGCGTTTATAAAACATAAATCTTTCGTTTTGTGGAAAAGCGAAAGAAGAAAAATAGTGTAGAAAGAATATGAAAGGTGTGAATGAAAGCGGTAAAAGGAAGTGAAATGGGCGAGACAGGCGAACCAATAAAGATCATTCGCCGGGAGGCGGGCAACGGACGGTTGCGATCTAATCCTCGAACTTGCCCAGGTTCTTGGAGATCAGCGCCAGGTTCTTTTGGAGGGTCTGTTTCAACTGTCTTTTCACCAGTTGCCCCATGGAATTGCATTTGAGGAAGGCATTGCTCTTGAAATATTCGCCCAGTTCAGAGCGGAGCTGGTGTAGTTTTTCTTCGGTGGAGATCTTGTCGCGGCTCATGATATTGAGCAGTTCCATCAGCCTGAAGCGGGTGCTGGCCACGCGGAAGGCCATCATGGTCCTTTCTTCGGTCTGGTATTGTTCGATCGAGTCCTGGTTGAGGAGCTTGGAGCAAAGGGAAACGAACTCCATGTTCTCCTTGAAGAATTGCGGCAGGTACAGGTTTTTTCTGCCTTCATACGATTGCTGATCGAAGTCGATGGCGCGGATGCGGTACTGGAAATCCTCGATATCCGGTGTAATGTCCACCACAAAATTATAGGAGCGCATATCCCCGAGCAATCGCACGAAACAGCGTTCGTTGAATTTCACGAATTCCTTTGCCAGCCTGATCTTATTGGTGCTGGGCTCGTTCAGGTGTTTCTGGATGAATACATCTCCGGGGATACCGGGGATATGTTCTTCCACCAGGGTGTTCTGGTGGGTGAGGTAGGTAATGCGGTTGGGTGAGAGCAGGTGCTCCAGTTCGAGGCCGTAGATGCGGGATGCATCGGCGATCTTGATATAGTAGTGGTCGTAATTATCATTGAACTTATTCACGATGCGGATGCGGAAGGGATTGGAGTTCCCGAAGCTGCAGTAATCGATACGTGCTACATCCAGGTGTTTGGTGAAGGTGAGATCGCCTTCTGTTTTGAGGATGGCATACATTTTCACCAGGCCTTCGCGGATGAACTCGAACTCGCGCATATCATAGAGGACGGACTCCCAGTGGGTATCCCGCCCGTTCTTGTCGAGCAGTGGAACGGAGTAGGTAAAATGCAGGAGATCCTTATACGAAACGGGTAGCCTTACTTCGCGGCCATGTTGTTTGAGGTAAGCGCGAAGCCCATCCTGCACGGGAAACATGGGTTTCTTGCGGGATGGCTTGTTGGATCCGGTAAGCGCCGGGTCGTTATCGTTGATAGCTGACATGCTGTGCAACTAAATTACAGAAATATCTGGTCTGAAAAGAGAAAGGAAATAATCGGGAGCGCCGAGCAGGCGGCTGCCGTACCAGCTAAAGTATTCACCGTCTACGAGGATGATGCTGGTATCGGGAAGATGGGCTTGCAACTCTTCGATATGTTTTTGTTTGAAGGGGTAGGGCTCTGAAGAGAGCAGCAGCCAGCGGAGGCCTGCCTTTTTCAGGTCATCGATACTGATCTCCGGGTATCGTTTCATATGTCCGAATACGTTAGTGAGGCCACAGCGCCTGAGCGTATCGTGAATGAAAGTGTCATGGCCAATGGTCATCCAGGGCTCTCGCCAGATCAGGTAGGCGGCAGGCGCATTTTCAGTGGGTGAGGGGAGACTGGCCAGGTTATGGAACCGGTCTGCGATACGGGAGGCAATGGCCTCACCCTGCGGGGCTTTGCCGGTAATGGTGCCCACCTGCCGGATCATGTCCAATGCGCTATCCAACTCATGAATATCGCTTATCCATACGGGATAGTGAGCGGCGAGCGCTTCCACCTGCTCCTTCACATTCTCTTCTTTGTTGGCAATGATGAGGTCTGGCTGTAGTGAATGTATCAGATCGGTCTTGATGGTTTTGGTGCCACCGATACGTGTTTTGGTGCGGAACCAGTTATTGGGATGTACACAGAATTTGGTGATGCCTGCCACTTGTTCTTCCAGGCCGAGATCGCAGAGCAATTCGGTTTGGGAAGGCACCAGTGAGATGATCCTTTGCGGATGGGAAGGGATGACTACTTCCCTGCCTGTCTGGTCAGTGAATAATGGCATCGTTCAATTTCCTGCAATAATACAGCGTGGGCAGGAAAATACGGGAAGAAACTATGGGAGGTTGGATTATAAGCCTGTTGAGTGATGGCCCTCCCCTGTGTTAGAGGGAGCAACAGGGTTAAAGGATGGCGTTGGTACCGCTGCTGTCCTCCTGCAAAAGAATGATCTTTTTGCAGGAGGGTATTGGAGTTAAAGCAGGCGGTTCTTAACACACAGGATTTGGAACTACTTGGTTTCTTTCGGACGTTGGATTTTACTTCGGACGGTTAATCAAGGATCTTGTGACTTGGTTTTTCTACGGACAATTGGACCTTGGAATTTCTACGGATAATTGGATTCAGGGTTTTTCTACGGACAAAATGGACCTTGGTTTTTCTTCGGACGATTGGACGCTTGGTTTGTTCACGGACAATTGGAACTGGTTTTTCACCTTGGATTTTGGACTCCTGGTCTTTCTGGATATCGGATCGGATCTTGGATTCTAAAAGAAAAAAGGAAGTTGATTGATACTGGATTTTTTGGATTTTCAGGATATTGGATCAGTACACAGGTTAATTTCGGATATTGGACTGATTGATTTCGTTATCAATCAACTTCTGAAACAAAAGTACTGCCGGGCGCATTCCTTCGCAAGAGCAGAACTTCTCGATTTAAAATGTTCGGTTTTTACTTCGCATATCGTAGGCTTCCAAAAACATACTTCGTAAAGTTTTGATTCTACTATCGTAATTCTACCTGAAACATGTGGTTTTAAAGGGTTTTTGTTGATTTGTGTCAAACGAATGGCTGTTTTCGCCTATTCGTTTTAGTTATTAACACAAGGTTACGTTGCGGGAAAACGCGTTTTCTCCTGACCGGTATTTAGGTGTATTGATCGCCATTTTGGAGCAATTGATCGAATAAACTTCGATTCGATACCAGTCTTTTACATCTTGTATTTGCCTGAACGGCATGTGCAAACCCTTTTTAAGTCCGTAACCCTGATCCGTAAGAAATTTCGCTTAGGCATAATGATATTACAGGCCGGTTTTTACCAGGAGACTGCCCCACACCAGGCGGTCTCTTTGATTTTTTTCCTTTTCCCTTCATAAAGAAACGCAGGTAGCGGATGCTGCCTGCGTTCTGTTTAAGTACTGCTTTAGCACTGGTTTGGTACTATAGCAGCGCAGTAGCGGCACTGTAGGCAGGAAATAATGGAACTTAAGTCCCGGACTTAAGTTGGACTTGGTCTGGTGTTAACCTGGTGGAGAATTGGAGTAGAATGGTCAAAAATCCTGCCCTGGCTTTATAAAGGGACTGTAAAATTCAATAAATGGCGAAGGGGCTGATGATCCATCAACCCCTTCGCATTTATCATTGATATCTCTTTACAATTTGATCAACCTTATCGTTCCCATCGGCTTTTTGAAATGACTATAAATACTCACAAAGTATACGCCTGCACCGAGCCCGCTCAAATCAAACTCCTGGATATTGACGCCCCTGCTCAGTTTCACCGGCCTGCGCATCACCCATTGACCATTCAAGCTACTGATGATGAGCTCAGCCTCGCGGATCTCTTTACCCATTTCTATCCTTACTTTGATCAACCCTTTTGTAGGATTGGGAGTAGCCTGGAAAACTTTGATGGTGCCATCGCCGGTACAAGATTCCAGGATCACGGTCTTGTCTGAGCTACCGGTACAGCCATTCTCGCTGGTGTATGTGTAGGTGATCGTCTGTGAGCCGGCTTTGAAACCGAGCAGGCTCCAGTTGTTCTCGTCAACACCATCTCCGCTGAACACGCCACCGGCAGGGCTTGCCGTAAGCGGAATACTGTTCTGCCCCAGGCAGATCCTGTCGGGAATGGTGATCACAGGTTTCTCAAATGGGGTAGTGGTCAGTTTGGCGGAATTGGAAGTGACTGTAAAGCCTGGAATACCGATGACACAACGGAAATACATATCCTTACCGGCCTTGAGCAGGTAAGTGAAATCAGTGGCCCCGGGAATATCCGTAAACGTGTGGTCATCTTCGCTTTGCTGCCATTGGTAAGAAGGATTGGAAGCGCCGGAAGAGCTGATGATGGCCACGAAGTTCACTTCGGTACCCTGACAACTGGTGATGCTGGCTGGATGTTGAATGATGTCCAGCGTAGGTTTGGCTTCAAAGGCACCCAGATCGATATTGTTCTCCCCGATGCGCAATTTCCCATTCAGATCTTGTTTGAAAGTGGAAAGATCGGGTGTTTGTCCTGTTTGGAAATACAGGTTATTCCCTTTGTTCACTAGGCTGCTGGCAGATTTGAGGGTATAATCATCTCCCGGCATATCGTTGAACAAAGGATTGACAGCGCCATCGATATTATGTTTGGCGGCATCGGCAGGCATTCCCTGAACCAGGCTGTACTCTATTTGTGTGGTACTGTTATTATCATCGATGCCCGATCCATTCCCGTACACGATACTATTGCGTAAATGCGGTGTAGCTGCTGAATTGCCGATGGCGCTACCGGATGTACCTGCGCGGTTATTGCTGATAGTGAGGTTTGTGAACCAGGCGTCTGTATTGATATCGTTGTACACACCTCCACCGCTGATGCCTGCATAGTTCTTGAATACGAGTGTATTGCTGATGGAAGCCGATGAATGGGCCAGATAAATGCCTCCCCCGAACATTTCAGCTTTATTACCCGTGAGCACGATATTATTGATGGTAGGTGAAGAGGCATGTATATAAAGACCACCACCATACTGCGCCATGATCTGATTATTGTTCACTACTTCCCAGGGTAGCCCAAACAATTCCCCACCACTTCCTGTGATGGTGAACCCATCCAGTACGGCATTGCCGACATCCCCTGAAGCGATCACCACGTGGAAGGTATTTTCCATGGTATTGATAATTGAAAGATTGGTGCCATCACCGACCAACATATCATCATCACTGTAATCACCACTGAGATAGGTCTTGTTGGTGGCGATGGAGAGATCCCTTTGTGCGAGTGAGGATTCTGTTCCGGCGAAATTGCCATAGAGCTGCACGTTCTTCACCATCAGGAAAGCGTTGCTGGAGCCGCCGTCCATGCCGAAAGTTTCATCCAGTGCGCTATACAGCGGTTTGTACATGCCACCCGCTACAAATATTTTCAATGGGTTGGCGCTGGTGAAAGATGATTCCCTTGCCTTTGCCCAGCGAAGTGCATCGGATAATTCTGCGAGTGGCTCCTCCCAGCTACTGCCATCTCCAAATGCCTGAGCATGGCGGTTCACATAGAGGATATTTCCTGTTCCCAGTGCAATGGGGGAAATATCCATGGTGAAACTATCATCGGATGTGATTGAGCAACCGTAAATATCCACTTCAAGTGTAACCACATCTCCGTTGGCGGGATAATAGATGAAGAAATTATCTACTCCTGAATATTTTGAAATGCCATTCACTTTGAAATTGTAATTGGTAAAACCACCGGAAGCCACAAACATGGCCTGGGTGCCTTCCATGACCTTATCGAACACCGAGGACGTAAACTCCAGCGAGGTACTGCATTGAATACCGATAATGAAAGTGCCGCTGGTAGTGGTTTCTGTGCCGATGCCACCGGTTGGGTCGAAGGTATAGGAAATACCTGGAGGCGTCTTTTTGGGGAAGGCAGTGGCAACGGGTAAGTTATTGCCGCTTTCCTGCAGGATACCTGCATAGAAAGTTTCTCCGGGTTGGAAATAGGCCGGTGCTGTCAAATGGAGCACCTGGTCTGTGCCCAGAATAGAGGCGTCCATCACAAAGGGGTCGGAATTGGTGAGGATGCTTCCATATTCATCAACGATCACGGCCGTTACTGATTCCCCGATATTGGCCGCGTCCCTGGATACCTTGAAAGTGATGGCATCTACACGAATGGGTACCTGTGGCACGGGGTATTTCACGGCCAGGATGCCGCTGCTACCGGCGAAGCCTACACTATCGTACCCAAACTCTCCGGATGCATATTGCAGGGAGCTGCAATCGATGATTTGTGTTCCGGAGTAAGAGTTATTGGTATTATCATTGTCTGCACCTACGGATACCTGTATGGTTTGTGTACCTGCTGTGGCGGAAGGCGCTTCAAAATTCACTTCTACGGAATCTCCTGCCGCGATGGTGGGGATGGTGGTGGTTTCGGTGGCGGTATTGGCGCCGCTTACATTCATCGTTACTACCACATTGCTCCTGGCCTGATTGCTATTGTTCCTTACCAGTGCTATCACCGGGTTTTGTGCTGCCCAGTATTTACCGAGCGTATGTTGGATATTCAATTGTCTTAGCTCCAGATCATAGTTCTGAGGATTGTCGAATCCCAGTGTGACCTGTGGCCTGTAAGCGTCCGAGCCGCTCAAACTGGCCATGGGAGCGCCGTTGCTGGCACCATATTTTGTTGCGTTGGCGAGGGTATTGTTCAC
>JAGIAP010000330.1:0-3950 GCA_017744805.1 Chitinophagaceae bacterium
GAGACAGCTTTCAATACTTCGGAAAGCGTGGCATTCTGAACGTCCAGCGTAACCGGTTTGGCATCGGCCAGTAGTTCAGCATTGTAGAAGATCGCATAACCAGTCTGCTTTTTGACGGCAGCCAGCACCTCTTTCAAAGGAGCGTTCTTCACTTTCAGTGTCACTGATTGAGAATAACTTGCAGATACCTGCATAAAGCAGCCGATCAGTAATACGGCCATGATCTTTAAAACTCGCAGAGTTTTAGTCGATAGCCAGACTAAGCCTGGCGGAGAGGAAAATACCATAACGTTATTTTGGGTTGGGAGTTACTGTTTATTGGTTTTTTCGGAGAACCAAAACCCCGTTACGGATAAGGATTAACAGCTTTAGGGCATCACGATCAGGTTCCTGCCTTCCAGCCTGAAATTGACTTTGGTGACCTCAAGCCCTTTCAACACCTGCGACAGTGTAAGATTCCGGTTCATATCACCATAGAACCTTTGAGCAGGAACACCATTCTCATATACGATCGTTATATCGTACCATCTTGATAATTGCCTCATGACGGTTTTGATATCTGCATTATTGAAACTGAAGAGCCCATTCTTCCAGGCCAGCACCTGGTCTGTGTCCACTGTTTCCACTTTTACTCCTTCAGTGCTTTCGGAGATCTCTGCCTGCTGGCCGGGGATCAGCATTTTTGCCTGCGAGGTGGAAGATTTGACCACTTTCACGGAACCATCCACCAGTGTGGTCTTCACGGCATTCTCGTCTGTATATGCATTCACGTTGAAACTAGTGCCCAACACCAGGATCTCGGCACCATTTGCTTTCACTTTGAACGGCTTACGCTCATTCTTTGCGATCTCCAGGTAGGCCTCTCCCGAGATCTCCACTTTTCTGTCGGTTCCTGTAAATACATTGGGATATGTAATGGAAGAAGCGGCATTCAGCCACACTTTGGTCCCATCGGAAAGTGTCAATGCATATTGGCCGCCCCTGGGCACAGTAAGTGTATTGGAGGCTATTTTTCCATCTTGTGCACCATCTGTTTCATAGGCCAATCGTCCATTTTCCTGCTTTACCACCCTGGTGCTCCCTTGCCGGGCCAGGTCCCCGTTCTGTGCTTCATCCAACATGATCTTCCTTCCATCATCCAAAGTCAGAATAGCTTTATTGCCACCTGCGCCGATATCGGTCTGAATATTCTTCCCTGAAGCAATACCTTTTTCTGCTTTTCCATTATTCAATAGGAAATAAGTTCCCGCACATCCTGCCAGCAGCAGCACCGCTGCAGCATAGCGGAACCAGCCTGATCTAAGGAAATGGACACGGTGAACGGGCGCCTGCAGAGCCGGGGCTGCAGGTGTTTGGATAGAGCCCAGTAAACGGTTGTACATCCGCCGGCTGGTGGCATCGTCGATATTTTCCAGTTGTTTGAATCGCTCGGATTGATCCACGTCGCGGAATTCATTCATCAACTTACCGGCCTCTTCAGGCTGCTGTTTGATGAAATCGAATAGCTCATTGGCCTCAATAGCCGAAACAGAATTATCGAGGTAATTCTCCAGGAGCTGCCTGTAGTATGACAATGATTTTTGCATAGTTCCTATCAGGTAGACAGGAATGTGGGAAAAGAGGGTGGTTCTGTTTGCAGGAAATCCTAAAAAAATCAAAAAAGATCCGCGAGCATCATCATGATAAAGGCGATCTCCCCTTTTTCGTCGAGGAAATTCCGGAGGGCCTTCTGTGCCTTCACCATATGCTCTTTTACGGTATTCCGGGAAATACCCAACTGGGCGGCTGTTTCATCGTAGGTCTTCCCTTCTTCGCGGCAGAGCAAAAAAACCTTACGCCGCTGTGGGGGAAGGCTTTCCAGCGCATTCTCCAGTAAGCGGTCGTACTCTTGCAAAGAAGCAGCATTCGAGATGTCGGGAGAAGATTGTGATTGCAAATGCAGCAGTATCCTGGCACGCAACTTATTATCCACGGCAATTTTTTGCAATGCGTTGATGGCCTTATTATGACAGATCCGGAAAAGATAGGAGGAAAAAGAAGTATGTAACTCAACCTGACCGCGGATCTCCCAAACCTTCATGAAAACTTCATGCGTCAGCTCCTCTGCCATGGCACTGTCCTTGAGGAAGCCCATCAGGTAAGCATAGACAGGTTTATGGTACCGTTGGTAGATCTCTTCGAAAACCCGCTCGCCCCCGCTATGAAGCAGTTGGAACAATTGCTCATCACTATATTGGGTGTATGGAGCCATTAGGGATACAGATGGGATAATTGATTCTACGGTTCAGTTAGATTGATAAAATAAAGATATGAGATTTTTCATAATTAGAAAGGCCCACAGGCAATGCCTGCGGGCCAATGATTTTAACTTCAGGTAAGTTATACTAGAACTTGAAAGCTACGCCGATCCTGACATTGGTAGAACCAATAGCTCCCAGCTCAGCGAATGCTCCGATATTCTCTGTGAAATAATATTTACCGCCGGCAAATACACCGAGATAAACTCCACTTCCGTAGCTGTGTCCCAGTCCTTCAGAAGAATAACTGTCGTTCCATTTGAAGGATCTGTAACCAAGCGCAGCTCCAGCATACACGTCTACTTTTTCATTTTCGATGTTCAGCAGGGTGTTGAAGTGGTAAGAACCTCTTGCACCGAAATACAGGGCAGTGAATTTGTAATTACCGTAACCATAATATTTGTATTTGTGCGACAGGTAGTCAACGTTCAAACCAACGCTGATATCCTCTGTTACACCATACTCAAAAGAAGCACCTACAGGAATACCACCACTGTAATAGGAGTTCAGACCAATACCCACATTCAGTAATTTATCTCCTTTTGAATAGGCTCCGTTTTGAGCAAATACGGCCATAGAAAGGAATAAAACACCCAATAAAACACTAAGTTTTTTCATGACGACTATTTGGTTAAAAAATTTGCGGCAAAAATATCTGCATCAACCTTCCGGGGCAATACCCGGAAGTAGGTATTTTATATACAGATGCATGTGATTTTCATGTCTAACGGCGCTTTCTAACCGAATAAATTAAGAAACCTCATCATATGTTGTCCGGAGGATCCATGCCGATGGTCCATTTTCCTATTCCGTGATTTGTTTCGTAATTTACTTCCCATGATCACTACATTCGTGACCCGGCCCTCCTTCGCACTCCATGGGTATATCAACCATTACACCCTGCGTGAGATCGATACGGAGGGCGGCGAATTATTGAAGCCTATCTGGGCAGGAGATGAATCCTGCCTCACATTCTGGCTGAAGAAAACGGCCATCCGGTATGCCCTTCCCGCTGGTACAGAAACGATCGATACCAGGTACAGGCATATGGTAGGCGTTCAGGCCAGGTACAGTGGTCATCTCGTTCTTTCAGGCGCTTACTCATTCCTGGGAGTGGAGTTCAAACCCGGTGGCTTCTTTTCTCTTTTCGGAGTGCCCATGAAACATATCAGGAATACTTTACACCATATGGACGATATCATGGGGCAGCGATTGAGCTCAATGGAAGAGCAACTGCAAGAGTCCGGTGATCTGGGAAACATGAAAAATATCCTCGACCATTTCTTCCTATCCCTTCTGCAAAAAAGAGAACAGCAGGCAACCACACAAAAGATCGCTGCAGCCTATTCCATGCTAAAACAACAGGATTTTTCGGATATCCCTGCCCTGGCACGCGAAGTGAACATGAGCCTGCGCAGCTTCGAATACCATTTTGAAGAGCAGATCGGCCTCTCGCCCATGACCACCGTCCGCATCAGGAGATTTCACAAAGCCCTTCAATTGAAAATGAGGAAACCGGCAGATAGCTGGACTTCCATTGCCCATGAGTGCGGGTATTTTGATCAGAACCATTTCATCAAAGATTTCAAATCCTTTGCCGGAGACTCTCCCCGCTCCTTTTTCAAAAATCTTCCTCCTCCCGCCGAACAAGTG
>JAGIAP010000330.1:3960-6579 GCA_017744805.1 Chitinophagaceae bacterium
GCTCCATCGATAAGCAATTTGCCCGCTAAAATTTGCGATTTTTTACTATTTCCTCTTTCCACCTTGTACAAAATTGCAGCTTCAAATGACAGGCAATCACATTGACTGTGCAGTGCTGTCTGACTCAAAACCATAAGAAGCATGATAACAAAGCAAACCCTCGTACCTTTTAAAACTATCCTCCTGGCATCATTGGTATCACTGGTTGCCTGCGGCAAGAAAGACGATCCGGCCCCCACCCCTCCCAAAGAAACCAATGTGATCGCCTGCGGAAATATCGGTAACAAAGCCGTGCTCTGGAAGAATGGCACCGTCACTGAACTGACCAATGGCGCCCGTGAAGCTTATGCTGTATCGGTCTGCACAGCAGGATCCGATATCTATATTGGTGGATATGAAAAGAATGCGGCCGGAAAATTTGTAGCCAAATACTGGAAAAACGGAACGGAGCTGATCCTGTCCGATGGCTCCAGTTCCTGCTATGTAGTGAGCATATTCGTTGCCGGCAACAATGTGTATAGCGGCGGATACGAGCTCAATGCCCTCGGCAAACGGATCGCCAAATACTGGGTGAACAGTACGGCCACAGACCTGACCAATGGCACACAGAATGCAGGCGTATTCTCCATTTTCGTGGCTGGCAACGATATCTACGCCGCCGGTTATGAGCACAATGCATCTGGTAAAGCGATCGCTAAATACTGGAAAAATGGAAAAGAGGAAGTCCTTGGCACCGGTGCTCAAATTTCATATGCCAACGCCATATTCGTATCCGGAGCTGATGTGTACGTAGCCGGCGATGAACAGAACGCAGCAGGAAAGCAGATAGCCAAATACTGGAAAAACGGATTTGCAACGCTGCTCAGTGATGGCTCAGCCGGAGCCGATGCCATGTCCGTCTACGTAAAAGGGAACGACGTATATGTATCAGGATATGATGGCACCGTTGCCAAATACTGGAAAAATGGAACAGGTGTAAAACTGACCGATGGGGCCAAAGATGCTTCCGCTAATTCTATTTTCGTTTCAGGCGATGATATCTATACAGGAGGATGCCAGTACAATGCCTCAGGCAGGCTCAATGCAAAATATTGGAAGAATGGAAAAGAAGTGATGCTCAATGAAGACGCTATCGGTTCCCTGGTTTACGGAATAGCGATCCAATAAGACTGTTTACGATATCATCTTCGCCATATTGCCCAATTTTTTCAATTTCAGTTTCAATTCGTCATTCCATGGCAGCCCATAACAGAGGCGTATGCAATTATTGAACTGTTCCTGTAAAGTGAAGATCCTGCCTGGCGCAATACTGATCTTTTGTTTCAGTGCCATTTCATACAATTCAACCGTATCGAGGCTTTTATTGAATTCCACCCATAATGCCAGGCCCCCCTGCGGCCTGCTGGTCCTGGTGCCTTCCGGGAAATATTGAGCGATAGCCTCTACATAATTCTCGTAATTGCTTTGCAATGTGCTACGCAAATGGCGGAGATGATTATCGTACCGGGCACTTTTCAGGAAATTAGCCACCGCCTCCTGCGTGATGCCGGAGGCTGCAATGGTATGCACCAGTTTTTGTTTCAGTATCTTTTCCCGATACTTTCCTGGCGCCACCCATCCAACCCGGAATCCTGGCGCCAGGGTCTTCGACAATGAACTACACAATAAAACATTCCCCTCCGTATCGAAAGCTTTACAACACATGGGCCGTTGATTACCGAAACAGAGCTCTCCATACACATCATCTTCGATCAACGGGATGCCATGCCTGCTCAATAACTGTACGGCTTCTTTCTTATGCTCATCAGGCATGCAACTACCTAAAGGCGTATTGAAATTGGAGACAAATAAACAGATATCGATCTTCGGGATGGCTTTCTTCAGGGCATCCATCTCGATGCCCGTGACGGGATGGGTTGGCAACTCCAGCACCTTGAAACCCAGGCTCAGCGCCAGTTGCAGGATACCGGGATAAGTTGGGCTCTCGATAGCCACTGTATCACCCGGCTTACCGATGCCCATCAGACAGTATGCAATGGCCGTGATGCCACCACTCGTGGTCACCAGGTCATCTTCCTGCAAGCTTCCTCCCCAGGTGAGCGAGCGCGAAGCCACCATCCTTCTCAATTTTTCGTTGCCCTGCAAGCTTTCATACGCTGCACCACCACGAAGCTCACGCGTGGCTTGCGTTATCTCCTTGCTCAGTTTTGCCAACGGCAGTAAAGGACCAACCGGAGCCCCAACTGAAAAAAGCGTCAGCTTTTCATTGCCCATATTCTCGTATACCCTCGAGATCAGATCGGCCGGCTCCTTTTCCGCCTTCGCCGCAGGACGACTCACTCCCGGTAATGGCAATTTCAAATAAGACAAGCGGCTAACGAAGTAGCCCGACTGTGGCTTCGACTCGATCAACGACTGCGCTTCCAGTTCCATGAATATCCTCTTGGCTGTATTCATACTGATCCCATGTTCCTGGCATAACATCCGCACGGAAGGCAGTCGCTCACCGGGTTTCAGCACTTCCGTCCTGATCAGCTTCGCGATCTTGCCGGAAATCTCCTGGTAAAGAAAATCTTTCATATCATAAACTGTATCCATCAAAACTACTAAAACTGAGAC
>JAGIAP010000331.1 GCA_017744805.1 Chitinophagaceae bacterium
AGATCGCACGGAGCATGGCTATGCCGCTACCGATCATTATTCCATCGATCCCCGCCTGGGTGGGAGCGAAGCATACCATCGCTTGATAAATGCATTACACAATCGCGGCATGAAGATCATCCAGGATGCGGTGTATAATCATGTCGGCATCGGGCATTTTTTGTACCAGGAAATGCCTGACAGCACCTGGTTCCATTTCTGGCCTCAGTATACCAATACTACTTACAAGGACCAGACATTAATGGATCCCTATGCAGCAGCGATCGATAAAAAGAAAATGAGCGATGGCTGGTTTGTGCCGGGTATGCCGGACATCAACCAGGGCAATCCATTTTTCGCGAATTTCCTTATTCAGCACGCCATATGGTGTACAGAAGAATTCGGGCTCGATGGATGGCGGATCGATACCTACGCCTACAACGATCTCGCATTCATGAATCGCTGCAACAAAGCATTGCTGGACGAATACCCGCAGCTCCATATCTTCGGGAACATGGGTTCACGGCGTAGCCAATCAAAGTTTCTTTGCCGCCAACAGGATCGATATCCCCTTCAAGAGCAATCTACCGGGAGTAACCGATTTTCAACTGAACCTTTATGGCATCGTGCCTTCCCTCACAGAGCCTTTCGGCTGGACCAATGGCGTGAACAAACTCTATAGCACTGCCGCCAAAGACTTCCTGTATAAGGATCCCAATCGCAACGTCATCTTCCTCGATAATCATGACCTCAGCAGGTTCTATTCGATAGTAGGAGAGAGTATCCCGAAACTGAAAATGGGGTTGAGCTGGTTGCTCACCTACAGGGGCATCCCTCAATTATATTATGGAACTGAAGTGCTGCTGAAGAATTTCGCCGACCCCGATGGAAAAGTGAGGCAGGATTTTCCCGGCGGATGGAAAGGGGATAGCAGCAATAAATTCATGAAAACTGGAAGAACAGCGGCAGAGAATGAGGTATTCGATCACCTGCGCACCCTGGCGAAATTCAGGAAAACATCTTCCGCCCTGCGTGAAGGGAAAATGATGCAATATGTTCCCGAAGATGGCGTGTACCTGTATTTCCGGTATGACGATAAACAAACGATCATGTGCATCATGAATACGAACGATACGGCCAAGACCTTCGCTACATCCCGGTTTGAGGAACGTTTGAAAGGATTCAACAGTGCCAGGGATATTATCAACCAACAAATATTTTCCATAAGCGACAATATTACCATTCCTGCATATACGTTACTAACGGCTGAATTGGTACGATAATTCCTGTATCTTTAAGTACCAGTAAATTCATTCACATTGGTACCACCCTTGAAGTATGAGGAATTACATTTTATAGATACCACCAAACCGGTGTGGAATTATTCATTCTTCTCTGACGAGGATATCCGCAATTACCAGCAGGGAACACATTACAAGCTCTATGAGCTCTTTGGCTCCCATGAAATAACGGTACTGGGCGTAACGGGCTATTATTTTGCCGTCTGGGCGCCCAATGCCACCCATGTTTCAGTGATCGGGAATTTCAATCACTGGAACAATGAGGCACATCCGCTTACTGTGCGCACGGATAATTCCGGTATCTGGGAAGGGTTCATTCCGTATATAGCTAAGGGTGAGGTGTACAAATATCATATCCATGGCTACAAGGGCCGCATGCTGGACAAAGGCGATCCCTATGCCAATTTCTGGGAACTGAGGCCGGGTACGGCCAGTATCACCTGGAAGCTCGATTACGACTGGCAAGACGAGGAGTGGATGAAAAGCCGCGCAGCTCACAATGCATCCGATGCGCCCTGGAGCGTGTATGAGATCCATCTCGGTAGCTGGATGCGGCCAGACCCCAACGATGAAGAGCGGTACAATACCTACGCACAGATACGCGAAAGACTGGTGCCTTATCTCATCGAAACGGGCTTTACACATGTGGAATTCATGCCCGTGATGGAACATCCTTATGATGGCAGTTGGGGATACCAGGGTACCGGCTACTTTGCGCCCACTTCCCGCTATGGTGATCCGCAGGGATTGATGGAATTGATAGATGCCCTGCACCAGGCTGGCATCGGCGTGATACTCGATTGGGTGCCTTCACATTTCCCCTACGATGCGCATGGCCTCTTCATGTTCGATGGCACCCATACCTATGAGTATGCAGATATGCGCAAGGGCTTCCACCCCGACTGGAACAGTTATATCTTCAACTATAAGCGTGGCGAAGTAAAATCCTTTCTCATTAGCAGCGCCCGATTTTGGTTCCAATATTTCCATATCGATGGCATCCGTGTAGATGCAGTGAGCTCCGTGATCAAGCTCAACTATTCGCGAACCTCCGGCCAGTGGGAGCCTAATGAATTCGGGGGCGATGGGAATATCGAAGCCATCTCGTTCATCCAAGACCTCAATCAGACCATTTACCGTGATTTCCCCGATGTGCAGACCATTGCTGAAGAAGCCACCGACTGGCCCAGGGTATCGAGGCCTACCTATATGGATGGACTTGGGTTTGGAATGAAATGGATGATGGGCTGGATGCATGATACCCTCGATTATTTCCATATGGACCCTTTGTTCAGGAGCCATTACCAGGACAAGTTCGCTTTCAGCATGATGTACTATTACGATGAGAATTTCATGCTACCCCTCAGTCATGATGAAGTAGTACATGGCAAGAGCCCGATGCTGTACAAAATGCCCGGCGATGAATGGCAGAAACATGCCAATCTCCGCACGCTATACACTTATATGTTCACCCACCCGGGTGGAAAGCTATTGTTCATGGGCAATGAGTTTGGGGCTACACAGGAATGGAATTACAAATCCGAACTGCAATGGTACCTCCTGCAATTTGAACCGCATAGCAAGCTCCAGACCTGTGTGCGCGATCTCAACAAATTACTCAGGTCGGAACCGGCATTGTATGAATGCCAGTTCAGTCCGGAAGGATTTGAATGGGTGGACCTCAATCACCGGGATGAATGTGTGATTGCGTACAGGCGCAAGGGTAGGGTGCCGGAGAATGATATCCTGGTTGTTCTTAATCTTACACCTGAGGTAAGGCTTGATTGGAAGTTGTATGTCAAGGGGAAAGGAGCGTGGAAGGAGATCTTCAATTCAGACGATAAGAAGTATTGGGGAACGGGGGACGTGTTCAATCCCGAAATTAATGCGGTTTTAGTGGATAAAAATCAGGATCTGTATGAAATAAACGTACATTTACCTGCGTTGGGTGCAGTGGTTTTACGCTGAGCCCGGCATTTGCATATACACGTATACCTTACAAGATCCAATACTCTGAAACATGGTTAAGTACCTCTACCTTGCAGGAGGGCTGCTATTGTCCGCAGCCGCCTACAGCCAAGCAGACAGCGCCGTTTTCTACCAACAGAAGGGCAATGCGGAAGTGCAGGCCCGGCGCTACAAAGAAGCAGAAAAGAACTTTCTGAAAGCTACTCAATTCGATCCCAAAAACACAGCCATTCTCCTCGATCTCGCCTCTGTTCTACAGCAGATGAACCGCTATATGGAAGCGCGGGAAAAACTACTGGAAGTGGAAAGAGCTCAACCCAATAATGTGACCGTGGTGGAGAACCTGGCCGACCTCAGCGTGAACCTGCGCAAATGGGAAGACCTGATCCGCCTGGCGGAAAGGTTGAAGCAACTGGGCAGCAAGAAAAACGTGAACTTCTATCTTGCCAAAGCCCATTACGAATTGGAACATTATGGCGATGCCCTCAAATATTGTGAACTGGCATTCAAGGACGATCCCGCTAAAGCCGAAACACCATATATCGCCGGGCGTGCCTTCATCGAAATGAGCAATTACAAACGTGCAGCCGGCTGCTTTGAACAGGCCATCGAACGCGATTCCACCAACGCCCGCTGGATGTATGAGGCAGGCCTCGCTTTCTACGCCATCCCCGACGATAAGAAAGCTATCTATTGGTTTGAAAGGGCCGCCGCCAAAGGATTGAAGAAAACAAATGATTTTCTCGAGAACCTGGGCAATGCCTACCTCAATACCGATCAGTTCGATAAAGGTATGGACATCATGGACCAGATGCTGAAGAACAGACCCGGCGATAAGGAATTGATGTATACCATCGGGGAGGCCTATTACAAAGCAGGCAAGTACCAGGAAGCCATCGATATGTGGGACAGGATCTTCACCATCGATCCCAAAAATGCCAATGCGTTGTTCATGATCGGCATGGCCTATATGAAGAAAGGAGATAAACAGAAAGGGCAGCAGCTCTGTGATAAGGCTATCGAACTGGATCCGGGCCTCGCCAAACAACGGACTGAAAAGAAGATGCCGAACGGATTGTAAGCTTACAGTTCGTCGAAATAATATATTTTCTCTACCTGGGTGGAACCACCAAACACTCCAAGGCCATATTGTACATTGCCTGCAGGCGAAGCCAGTTGATTGGCGGGGATGGAACCGAAATCGGTTTTGTATTTCTCATAAGTGATGAGATACCGGTACAGATCCCTGCTGGCTGATTTCACCTGCAGCAATACACGGCCCTTTTGATCGTTCTCATCACTGACGAAATATTCCTTGTCGATACTGAATTTCAGCTCATACTTATTGTTCACGAAATATTGATCCGTCAGGAAGATCCGGCGGAAAGCGTTATCCGATCCATCGAACCGCAGGTTCTCTATGTTCGGGTCTTTCGAGTACAGGTTGAGCCGAAGGAATTTCTGTTGCGGCAAAGTATCTTTCAGCAGCTTCACGGAAGGATCGTTCTTCACCTGTTCATACAGTTTCTTTCCTTCATCGGTATCACAATCGTATTTGGTTCCGTGATAATAGAAGGTGCGACGGATCTTCAATACCTGCTTCACTGCTTCGATCACATAATTCTCGATCTGATCGGGAAGGTCCTTCAGGCTAACTTTCACTTCCAGCACAGGTTTTCCCTGGCGTAATCCACTACTGGTGTCTATTTGTTCTACCTGAACCGGTTGAGGCACCCTGGTAGTGGCCCTTGCTGTACCGAGAACGGGATGACTGATCTCCAGCGTGTAGATCGTATTGGGTTTGTAGAAATGTTTGATGGTAAAAATGGACGCGGGGTTATTGGCGAACTGGGCTGATTTATCGGCGCGCAGCAGCCATTTGCCACCATTCTCTTCGCTGAGCACCACCGTAGCATCGTTCACTTTCTCGAAATTGATCAGGTTACCGCTACCTGCACGTATAGTGCGCCCTACAGGGATACGCACGATATCTCCGGCCGTTACCTCTGCCAGCACTACCAGTTTATCATCATCGTCCTGGTCTGGCAGGAAATTCTTTTTGCAACTGCTTGTCATTGCCAGTAGCAGAAATAGAAAAATGTAATATTTGATGGTAACGGCCTGCATCAAAAACTGATATTGTAAGATACATAAGGAGTGATACTGAAGAACTGGTATCGAGTGGTCACTACCAGCGATCGCTTTCCCAGCGTGCCTTCCAGGTCGTATACATACTGACTGGGCGCACCATAAACATTGTAGATCCCCATGATCAGTTTGGCCGGTAACACACGGTTCAACATATGATGGAAGCCTCCTGATATATCCAGCCTGTGATAGGCGGGTGTCCGGTAAGCTTTGGCTGAAGTATACTGATAGATGAGCCGGTATTCATCCGGGGCCATCGGGTCTTTGATCTGTTGTGCATCATCGAAGTCGGGATACACCAGGCTGGGCAGTGTGAACACATCACCGGTAGCGAAGGTCCATTGGGCCGAACAGTTCCAGCGCTTTCCGATCAGGTAGGAGGCGGCGAGGCTGAGATCATGTCTTCGGTCGTACTTGAACGGGAATTTTGCGCCTTTGTTCACAGACTTGAACTGTCGCCAGTTCCAGGACAAGGTATAGCTGAGTTGCGCGGTGAACCTGGGCGTTTTCCTGAAGAACATGAGCTCGGATCCATAGCTCCATCCTTTACCCGTTTGTACCGATTGTTCCCAGCTACTGTTGTTGAGGAAGAGGTTCTTGCCTTCGATATAATTGGTAACATTCTGCAGTCGTTTGTAATAGACTTCTGCACTGAATGTTCCTATTTTCTTGTTTTGGTAGAGATAGCCCAGGTTGATCATGCGGCTTTGCTCCGGTTGCAATTTCTGTGTGGCAGGCACCCATGCATCACTGTTTACGCCCATATACGGGTTGGTGACCTGGTGAAGATATTGTCCCATCTGGCTCCAGGCCATGCTGAGTTGCTGATGGGCATCCAGCCTGTAAGCCGCATAGAACCTGGGTTGCCAGCTATCGAAGTTGAAATGATCATGCTTATAATGAGAATAATGGATACCTGGCCTAACGCTCAGGCGCTTGTTCACCCGGATATCCGATTCATAGAACAATACATATTCACGGAAAGAAAGAGTGGGGAAGGTGCTGAACTCGTCGGGGTCATCGATGAAGTCCTGCGTTACATTCCTGGTGAAAGGCTTGATATCCGTGTAAGACAATTTGCCTCCAAAATTCATCCTCCAGTTATTGGTAGGCGTTATCTCCAGAATGCTTCTGATATTGTATTGTTTGATGGAGGAAAATATATTGTATACTTTATTT
>JAGIAP010000332.1:0-209 GCA_017744805.1 Chitinophagaceae bacterium
GGTCAGTTGAACGATCTTTTCGATATGATTACGCAGGACGGAACTCATTGGGACTGCAAAAATATACTATTTACTTTTTTTACGGCAGATCATTGCCCTGAAAGTAATTGCTGTACCTGGTCCCGGTAACTTCTTCCGATGGGAAGCGACTTTGTGCCGAGCTCGGCGGATACGGAAGTGAAAGCCGTGATCTTTTCATTTCCGGCGAT
>JAGIAP010000332.1:219-2846 GCA_017744805.1 Chitinophagaceae bacterium
AATTGTACTTCCATTTCAGTAAGCGAGCCTTTGGTGATATAAGCGTTTACGGTAGTAACAATGCTGATATATTCTTTTTTGCTTTCGATGTACAGAATGTCGTTCAGTAATACTTTGATCTTTTTCTTGTTCACGTTGATGAGCAGATGATCTTGTGCATGAGGATCCCTCTTTATTTTTGTTGCTATTGTTGATGCGGATTGATCTTTCAGTTTGTTCACGGCAGTGAGGAAGCGATTGAAATGGATCGGCTTCAACAGGTAATCCACCACATTGAGCTCATAACCATCGATGGCATATTCCCGGTAGGCGGTTGTAACGATCACCTGGGGCGGGTTTTTGAGTGTGCGCAGAAAGTCTAGTCCCTTTATCCTTGGTAGATGGATATCCAGGAAAATCAGATCGACCTTTTCTTTTTGTAATACCTGCATGGCATAGATGCCGTCTCTGCAGGTGGCTTTGCATTCCAGGAAGGGGATCTGTGAAATATAGTCCTGCAGTATTTCTGCTGCCAGGGGCTCATCTTCGATGATCAGGCAATTACATTTTTCCATAGCTGTTCAGGTTTACCGAGAGTGATATACTGAATACATTCTCTTTCCGGTCGATCTCCATTTTTTGCTGACGGTACATCAATTCCAGTTGCCGGGTGGTATTGCTGAGGCCAATATTGCCGGCATTGTGATGGTGACCATTCTTTTCAAAACTATTTTCGATCTTGAAATGCATGTCACCTTTCTGCAATTTGAGATCGATATTGATGAAAGAATCGAAATGGTTCTCACTCGCCCCGTGTTTGAAGGCATTCTCTACAAGTGGGAGTAACAGCAGGGGAGCGATGGGGTCGGAGGCCTGATCGATATTCTTATTGAAAACAACGGAAAGCCCATCGTTAAACCGAATCTTTTGAAGATCGATATAGTCTTCCAGGAACTTCACTTCTTTTTCAATGGGAATGGTATCGTTGCCCGCTTCATACAGCAAAAAGCTCAGTAGTTCTGAGAGCTTGAGCACTACCTCGGGTGTGAGGTCGCTTTTTTTGCGACTAAGGGCGTAAATATTATTGAGGGTATTGAAAAGAAAATGGGGATTGAGTTGACTCTTAAGTAGCCGGAGCTCTGTACTGAGCTGGGTTTGAAGCAGGTCTTTTTCTCTTTGTTTGGCAGCAAGCTGTGTATTCACCAACCTGAATGCCAGGAGCAGCCCGGCCGGGAAGGCCACTTCGATCATGAGGCTGAAGAATTTTTGCGGATCGAAAAAAGCTTTCGCGGGAGCTACGATACCTTCATATACGATAGGAAGAACAAAATGATGGGCCAGGAAAATAATGGCGCAGATGCTGGCCATATAAGGTAGCAGGATCATGGAGATATTCAATAATGCGGCTGACCTGTTCTTCACGATCTTCGGCAATGCAAAATAAGTGAGGTAATATGCAAAGGATAAATGAGAGAGGCCATACAGGAAGGAAGCGATCACCGATCTGCCTATCATTTTACTGGCTGTCCATTCCGGGATATAGTTCTTCATCCACAGGAACTCAGCGTATTCCAGCAGTGCCCAATAACCTAACCAGAACAGTATATGCGGGAAGGCCTTCTTCATGATATCAAAAATCGGCAAAACGGCTGTTTCCCCCAAATAGCACTGCGAACGACAGCTAACTGTCTACATATGAGTGATAAACCCCTACTGTTGCTCAGTTGTGAGCATCAATATTGAAAATGTATCCATATACATTGTGCATGACCGTTTGTACATCAGGGAGGGTTCTATAGATACATGCTAGCTTTGGGAAACAGAATTTTTCGAATGAAAAAGTTTCCTTTTATTACCCTGCCACAATCATTGCTGCTGCTCCGTGTCAGCACAGCCCTGATATTTCTTGCGCATGCAGTTGTGAGGATACTATTGGATGGGTCAGTAGCGCAGTTTGCAACCTATCTGAATAATAAAGGGCTGGTATATGGAATGACCATTGTTTGGTTGATCACGGTATTCGAGATCATTGGTGGCATTGGAATGGCATTGGGATATCTTACCAAATGGTTTGCGGCGGGATTCATTGTGCTTCTCCTGGTGGGTATTGTGTTGATCCATGCGGAGCGGGGCTGGTTTGTAGGAGAGCATGGAAGTGGCGGTTGCGAATACAGCTATATTTTGATCATTGCTTTGGTTGTAATAGCGGCGGGTGATGGCCGCAACCGGGGGTGAACATTGCAGCCTCATCCCCTCTACCTCTTTCGTTTATAAAACAATTGCACCAGCCCTGTATCAAAGGCTTTTGTCGACTCCAGTTGAAGGAGTTGTTCGGGCCGGCCATCGGCAAAAAGCCTGGTACCTTCACCGAGTAGCACGGGAATGAGGGAGATGGTGAACTCATCTACCAGGTCTTCCTGTAAAAGTTGTTTGATGATCTGGGCGCCACCATCGCAGAAAATATTCTTACCGGGTTCCTGTTTGAGTTGCTGTACCAGCTCGGGCAAATTGCCTGAATAGAAGCTCACATTCCCTTCTGCTGGCTTCTGTTCATGGGTGATCACGATGGTCCTTTTATCTCCGTAATGTGTGGGTACATTCTTGGTTACCCAGTTATAAGTATTCCTGCCAAGGATAATAGTGTCGAT
>JAGIAP010000332.1:2856-6551 GCA_017744805.1 Chitinophagaceae bacterium
GCCATAATCTTCTCCTTCTTTTTCAACCATCGACAGAAACGAAAGGTCATCATTGGTTTTTGCGATATATCCGTCAACACTACATGCGATATAGATCACCAGTTTTCTCATATAAAGCCTGATTTTTTTTGTGCTGGTAAATATAAAGAAAAGAAAAAGCTCCGGGCATTCTAACCGGAGCTTTTCAAAGTATTTGGATGATGAGGGTTGAAATTTTCCTGCTGTACAATGCTGTAATTCCGACAAACTTCAGAATTTGATCTGAACTGTATAATAGCATTTTACCGTATGTCCATTTTGGTTAGCGGGTTGCCAGGGAGCGGAGTTTTTCACAACCCTTAATGCTTCTGCATCCAGTAAGGGGTGAAGTCCTTTTTTTATTCCCACTTCCATCAGCTCGCCCGAGTAGTCCACTATGAATTGAACAGACACAACGCCTGTGATCTTTTCTGTAAGGCTTTTGGGATATTGCACATTGCGTTTCACATATTTCTTCCATGCCTCTTCTCCTCCGGGAAAGGAGGGGGCGATCTCTGTTCGCGTGAAGGTTACGTCGAAATCTCCTTTATCATTATCTTTTTCTGCTATTCCATCTTTATAGAATTGACATCTGGCAGTATCTCCTTTTTCATTGTACCGGACAGCGTAGCCATTCAGTTTTCCATTTTCGTAACAAAAAGTTTGGTATATGGAGCCAGTTTGTTCACGATAAAATCTATGGCAGAACATTGGTTTGGTGAAACTGGTATCCGAATAATAAGACTCAGACACCAGGATATGGCGGGGGCTATAATCCAGGCAATGATAATTCCCTTTTTCCCTGATGCATTTGCGAAGGTATTTTCCTGTTTTGGATCTAATGTTTCCACGATAATCCGAAAGACGGATATACAAGGTATCATTGGCGATGCAACTAACAATCGTGAGCAGGCTCAGGATAAGGAGGAAGGTTTGTTTTTTCATGTGACTGTTAAGGTTTAAGTGTTAATGAAGTTAACAAATTTAGGTTCGTTAACCTCTTATTAACCATAAGATAAATGTGATGATAGTGAAATAAAGAAAAGAGTTCTGAATTTTGTGCCTCGGATTTTTACGAGTAGCCCAATGCGAAAATTGTTTTTTTTCATATTCCTGTTTACCCTGCTGTTGAGAGGGGTTGATCAAGTGTACGCCGGAAAACTGGTGCATACTACCTGCTTTCTTGCAGAACAGGAATTCAGAAAGATGCAGAGAGGAAAAGGGAATGATCAGGGAGAGAGCCATCTTTCCTTTACAGCTACGGATTCAAAAGAGGTTCAGCAAGGCCTTGTATTTGAAGAGATCGATGACCAGACCAATAACGACTACGCCAGAAAATATAAATTACTTACCGGGTATTTACCTATTCTTACCCATACCTTCTATCAGAATCATATCTACGGTTGCTTGAAAGATCGCTTGCCAGCTTGCAGTTATTTGTCCTGTAAGTATATAACGCAAAGAGCGTTACGGATCTGATCACAGAACAATCAGCATCGGTGGTCAGCTAGTGATCCCTATCGGGGTCGTAAGTGGATCTCTATGCCTTTAACCTAAGCTTTTAAATCGCTCAATTTTCATTAAAGTCATGAAACGAATTATCGTGTTCGCCAGTTTGCTGACCTTATTGTATCAGACAAGCTGCACCACAAAAGCCGCAGAAGAAAAAGAGGAGGCCAATAAATTCCTGGTAACGGCGCCTGTTACCCTGGATACTTCCTTTACGAAAGAGTATGTTTCACAGATCCGGTCTGTGAGGAATATCGAGATCAGGGCCCAGGAAAAAGGATTCCTGGAAAATATCTATGTAGATGAGGGACAGTATGTGAAGGCAGGACAGCTCCTGTTCAAGATCATGCCCAAGCTGTATGAAGCAGAGCTGCTGAAGGCCGAAGCGGAAGCGAAAGCGGCAGACATCGAGTTGCAGAATACCAAAGCACTGGTGGATAAGAATATCGTTTCAAAGAACGAGCAAGCCGTTGCACAGGCAAAGCTGGATCAGGCCAAAGCAGAAATGGCCCTGGCAAAACTGCACTTGTCCTTCACCGATATCCGTGCCCCTTTCGATGGCATCATAGATCGCCTGCCCAAGAAACTGGGAAGCCTCATCGATGAAGGTGAGCTGCTCACCAGCCTTTCAGATAATAGCCAGATGTTCGCCTATTTCAACGTGTCTGAGCCCGAGTACCTGGAGTACCAGACCAATGCCAGGAATCGCGGTAATGCAGAGGTAAAGCTGCTCCTGGCCAACGCCACTGTGCTTCCTCATCCCGGAAAAGTGGAAGTGATAGAGGGTGAGTTCGATAATGAGACCGGCAATATCGCTTTCAGGGCAAGGTTCCCAAACCCTGAAAGGCTCCTGAAGAACGGAGAAACCGGTAAAGTGATGATGACCATGCCGCTCAAGAACGCGCTCATCATTCCACAAAAAGCCACTTATGAGGTGCAGGACAAAATTTATGTATTCGTAGTGGATAAAGAGAATAAAGTGAGATCGAGGAATATCACCATTGCCGGTGAGCTGCCCGATCTGTACGTTGTTACCAGCGGCCTTGCAGCCGATGAAAAGATATTGCTTGAAGGGGTGCAGAAAGTAAAAGATGACGAAAAGATCAGCTTTGAATTTTTGGAACCGAAGGAAGTGATCACCAAACTGAGACTTAAAGCGGAATAGTAGTTCAACCCTAATCGAGAGTTCAATGTTTAATAAGTTTATACAGAGGCCGGTTCTGTCTATAGTAATATCGCTCATTATCGTGTTCCTTGGGGTGCTGGCCATAACAGGATTACCTGTAACCCAGTTCCCATCCATCTCTCCTCCCAAAGTGAATGTGACCGCGGATTATCCCGGCGCCAATGGTGAATTGATGATCAAATCAGTGATCATTCCCCTGGAGCGCGCTATCAACGGTGTTCCGGGCATGAAGTACATGACGGCGGATGCGGGTAATGATGGAGAGGCCAGCTTGCAGATCATCTTCAATTTGGGTACTGACCCCAACGTGGCGTCCCTGAACGTTCAAAACCGGGTGGCGTCTGTAGTGAACAAGCTGCCGCCACTGGTAGTGCGTGAAGGGGTGAAGATCACGCGTGAGGAATCGAACATGCTCATGTACATCAACCTGTACAGTACCGATCCTAACGCGGACCAGAAATTCCTTTTCAACTTCGCGGATATCAACCTGCTGTCTGAATTGAAGCGTGTGGATGGTGTGGGCTTTGCGGATATCCTGGGTAACCGTGAATATGCGATGCGCATCTGGCTGAAACCCGATCGTATGCTGGCTTACAAGATCTCTGCCGATGAAGTGATGAAATCACTCAGCGATCAGAGCCTGGAGGCTTCTCCCGGTAAAACGGGTGAAAGCTCCGGTAAGCGTTCACAGTCGTTTGAATATGTATTGAAATATTCGGGTAGGTTCAAGAACAAGGAGCAATACGAGAATGTGATCCTGCGATCCAGCTCAAATGGAGAGATCCTCCGGCTTAAAGACGTTGCCGACGTTGAGTTTGGCAGCTCCATGTACGATATCTATTCCAATCTGAATGGCCGGCCTTCAGCAGCCATCGTGTTGAAACAGTCCTACGGCAGCAATGCCAGCCAGGTGATCAAGGCGGTGAAGGACAAGATGAAAGAGATCAAGTCCAGCTCCTTCCCGAAGGGAATGGATTATGAG
>JAGIAP010000333.1 GCA_017744805.1 Chitinophagaceae bacterium
ATCCTGGAACTCATACACTACGGGTTGGGTAAAGATCATATCCGAAGTTTGAGCATTGTTCATAGCAACTACCGGGTAATTGGGATGTTTTGCCCAGCCCGTCAGCAAATAGACCCATTCATCATATCCAGCTTTCCATTTTCGATCATAATAGGATTCCAGTTGGTATTTTTTTGCAGATTCGTAGTCTGCTTTCAATTCGCTTTGATAGTTCTGATCAATGGAAGTATAGGGCGCCACCAACTTCCAGTCTTCCAACCCGATCGGATTCTCCAGGATCAGCTTTTCCACTTTTTCAGGATACATCAATGTAAACCTGGTGGCCAGCATTCCACCCATTGAATGACCCAGCAAGTATATTCTATCGATCTTCAACTCATCCAATACAGCCTTTGTATTCTGCGCCAGTTGTTGAAAACTGAACTGGTAACCTATCGGCTTTGAGGATTTGCCGAATCCGATCTGGTCAGGCACAACCACCCTGAACCCTTCGGCAGTCAGTGCTTCTATCGTTTGCTTCCAGTATGCCCCGTTGAAATTCTTCCCATGAAGTAGCATTATCGTTTTCCCATTCTCTTTTTTGGGATGCACATCCATATAGGCCATCTTCAGCTCCTGGCCCTGCGATCTCAAATTCAGGAACTGTACCGGAAATGGATATTCGTAATTCGTCAACATGATATCCAACACGGGGCGATCCGGCTGTGCGGTCACCACCTTGATGGCCAGGGAAAACAATACCAGCAAACTGATTTTTTTCATCTTTACCTGTTTTAATATGGAATTCACCTCAAACACAGTACCAGTCATAAAATTACTACGTTCCACCTGGCATGAGATTTTAATTCTTCGTGCAATTACAGTAATTTCAATCTTCATCCCTCTATCCCCAGCCGCTCATTCACCTGTAAAACCATTTTATGCAAAAGATAATTCCCCATTTATGGTTCGATAAGGAAGCTAAAGAGGCCGCAAAATTCTACACATCGGTTTTTCCCGACTCTGGCATCATCGACTCTTATGTATTGAACAATACACCCTCCGGGGACTGTGATGTACTTAGTTTTCAGCTTTGGGGGCAGGAATTCATGTGTATCAGCGCAGGGCCTTTGTTCAAGTTCAATCCATCTGTATCGTTCATCGTGAACTTTGACCCATTATTCTTTAAGGACTCTCCGGATCCCGAAAAAGCGGCAACAGAAGCCCTCGATAAATTATGGAAATCCCTCGCGGAAGGGGGAATACCGCTGATGGATATCGGGAGCTACCCCTTCAGCAAACGATACGGCTGGATACAGGATAAATTCGGCGTCTCATGGCAACTCATGCTCACTAATCCAGATGGAGAGCCACGCCCCTCCATCATTCCCTCTCTGATGTTTGTAAAGGATAATTATGGAAAAGCGGAAGAAGCATTCAATTTCTACCTATCTGTTTTCAAGAATTCAAAGGCAGGAAATATGCATCGATACCCCGCAGGAATGTCGCCGGACAAGGAAGGTACTATCATGTTCTCCGATCTGAAATTGGAAGACAAATGGTTCGCTATCATGGAAAGTGCGCATGCACATAATTTCAATTTCAACGAGGCGATCTCCTTTATGGTCAACTGCAAAGATCAGCAAGAGATCGATTATTACTGGGAAAAGCTTTCTTCCGATCCGGCATCGGAACAATGCGGATGGTTAAAAGACAAATATGGATTATCCTGGCAGATAACTCCTTTCGAGCTGGAAGAGATCATGCGGGCAGGTACGCAGGAACAGATCGACCGGGTTACACAAGCTTTCCTTCCCATGAAAAAACTGGACCTTGCAAAGATCCGGGAGGCTTATGCCAAAAAATAATAATTAATGGAGCCCGCTACCATGGCGGGCTCCATTATTTTCTTCACTTATGAAGAGAGCTACTGCTTCACAATGATCCTCACTAATTGTTCTTCTCCATTGCTCGCAAATAAATAATAAGTACCACTTGGTTGATTGCCGATATTGAAATGCGCTACACTGGCCACGCTATTGCCAGCGATAATGCAGCTACTGATCACACGGCCATTCTGATCACTGAGCCAGAAGGTATATTTTTTGTCGTGCATTTTATTGAGAACAAGCACGTTCAGCGGCCCCCGCGTTGGGTTCGGCGCAATAACGATCTTGAATTTCTCTGTCTTGCTTTCTGTTCCATACACAACAAATTTAGCTTCCACCGTATCTGCTGCCAGGTAGTTCTCATTTCCTGGCTGAATGGCCTTGAGCACCACTTCTCCTTCGCCATTAAAGCTGATGGCGCTACCCGCCACTATCGCATGTCCGGAGGCGATATGATAACTAACGGGCAGGCCTGAACTGGCAGTGGCTCCCGGATAAAGGGTGGTAGTGCGGACCTGGCTGCCGATAGCCGGCAGGCTGATGGTTTGAGCGGCTTTTGCCACCACCAATGTTTTCTCTACCGGCTGGGCAGGGAAGTAATTGATATCGCCTTCCTGACTGGCCCGGATGATAATTTCACCTGCTCCCTGTACAGAGAGTATCCCTTCCTCATTTACGGTGGCATTCCCTGAAATTACTTCCAGTTTTACAGGAAGGCCGGAACTAGCGCTCACAGCCAGTTCTACAGGATCATCCCCATAAGTGAGCTCAGGCACTTCGCCAAAGGAGACGCTCTGCTTCTTACGCTGCCATAGCTCCCATTCCGCAAACTGCGTGTTATTGTTATTCCCGTTGGAGAGGATATTGAGCCTGTAATACGTGAAGGTTTGGGTATTGTTGATCTCAAAAGTCCTTGTCAATAACCTTGTTGGGAAATCCTCATTGGTGCGGGTGTCGAGGGTTGTCCAGGTAGTGCCGTTATTGGATCCTAATAATGTCCAGTCTTTAGGATCCCTTTCCTCTACATCGCTTCCCGAAGTGATGGTATAACGGGTAACAATAGCCGGAACAGTGGATCTGTATTGCACCCATAGGGCTTTCTTGCCGTTCTGATAATATTTTGTATTGATATCGTTATCGATAATATTGGGAAAATTCTCGAGTGGCCTGTTGCTCACATATTGAGCGGTAAGCACGCCTCCGTTATCAGTGAGATCGAAAGCGGCATTGTTCCCTCCGGGAATTTCCGGCAGGTGTACTTTCGCTTCATTCACGATCTGTGTAACCCGTGCTCTCAAATCAGCGCAAAGCGTATTGTTAAGCTGCCCGCGTGTGGTGATATTCTGAACGGCAGTAGCTCCGAGCCTTTCTTCCAATTGTTGCAGATAGAGGCTTCTGGGCAGCACGGGCGTTCCCCAGCTTTCCCAATAACCAGTTCCGAGTTTTGTAGTGCCTACACAGCCTACGCCCCAATTGCGGGAACCGGCGGGGCTTTCCACTTTCATATCGCTCTTCGTAGAGGTACAATTCCAGAACATGATCTGCGCGCCTGCCCAGCCATGGCCGCTTCCCATATCTTCCCTGTTCTGCACCCGGATCTGTCCACCATAGATATTGTCGTACAATTGCCCTGTGGCCCAACGATGGTGTGGACCGATATCAGCCTTTGTATTTTCTGACACGCAATCCAGGAATACATTCGGGCCAGGTACTTTGGAGCCGCTTACATAGTCGTGCCGGCCCCCCCAGGTGATGCAACGCTGGAACAAATTGGAGGTGGCATTGCCTTCCAGGTTGAAAGAATATTTCCGGCTACCGGTAGTGACGGACTTTGGATCGATCATGGCGCAATCCTGTACGGTATTGAATCGCGACATATTGGAGAGGCTCACAGCGGCATATCCGAAATATTTCACCACTACATCCTTTACCCAGCAATTTTCCGCCCTGTTGAATTGTATACCATTCCATCCGTGCAACTCATCACTGTCCCCTTCAAAATCAGACTCGAGCCGCATATTCTCGATCCCAGATTCCGCAATGCGACCAGTGATATTCGACTTGAACACTTCCCCTCCTCCATATTGCGTTTCCATAGGATCCATTACAGGAATATCGATCGAAATGGTATTCCCGTTCACTGCAGTGATCTTACGCTCGAAAGTTGTTTTATATCCGGAGGCAGTCCAGCCATATTGCGCCATATCCAGCAAGTTGATCCAGGCATCATTGGGCGTACGTTGGATCACCACTTTATCGCCCACAGTGAAGGTATGACCTGCAGCCACTTCAAAACTGGTAGCCCCGGTAGCTACATAATTCTGTGTGATCCGTGCTTTTGTTCCGGCTATTTCTCCATAACCGCTGCCGGTTCCCTGAAGGATGATCAGCGTATGTTGTGCTTTCTGCGTAGCGTTGAGCACGGTGCCATCCACGCCATTCCCTTCTCCCCGCAATACCACGCCGGAAGCACGGATATAGATGGAACCTTCTACCAGGTACAATCCTTTTTTCAATAAAACAGCTCCCCGGAATCCGTTGGCATCAGGCGTCAGCGCAGATACACGGTCGATAGCGGCCTGTATCAGCAAACGGCAATCGCCCTGTATCGGATTCACCGTTTCTGCAATAGCCAGCTCCGGCAGCTTTACACCTCCACCGCGGTAACCGGCATTTGAATAATCAGGAACACGGTTCACAGCATCCGTTTGCCCTTCATTTGCATAGGGTGTATAAACCAGTTTTCCATTTTCAAGATAGATCAGTGGTGTTTGTGAAATAGTTTTGAGAGAGAAGGATAGAAAAAGGATCGCCATCAGCAATCCCGGAAAATGAGTAAAGTTTTTTTTCATATAGACAATTTTGGTTACAATGGAGTTCCCTCCGGAACAGGGTACCGGAAAAATCCAAGCTACTATGTAAGTGGCTATATGAACTAACCTGTATCTGCATTGTATTGAGTTATATCGGCAAGGCAACAGAAAGATCTCCCATTAAATCCTCCAATAAAAAAAGACAGCCTAAAAGCTGCCTTCCTTGATAGTTTTACTGATTTTGTGGGTCATTTTTCTTTTCCCATCACGTAGATCTTTTCCTGCCCATCATAACTGATCTTGATGCGGACAGATTCTACTTCATTCAACATAACAGGGCCAAAGGTTCCTTTGCCAAGGTCCAGCGACAAGATCTTACAGCGCGAAAAAGGAGCATCTTTCAAAAGCTCCAGCGGTTCATCTGCCGTAAGCATGCCGGTTTGTCCTTTTACATTGGTGGCATTCACCTGCATTTGAATAATGGTGACAGACATGATCTTGTCGTCTCCCAGGTTCACGATCTGCAGTTTGCTGGCAGCTTTCTGTTTGTCGTATCGTGAAATATGACAAAAGAACTCATCATCGAGTTGGTACCTGTCGGCATTTCCATCTTTTTTGAATTGCTGCACTTTAGCCTTGCATTCGTGTAAACAGGAAGAATCTTTAATGGTGAAAGGGGACTTTGCACTGGTTTGTGCGATCATGGGCAGGCTGAGGATCATCAGCCAAAGGGTACAGAAGGTTTTCATATGAATTTCTCAGGATTTAGGTTGACCGCGAAAAATAGACAAAACTTTTTTCACTTGCAACCAACCTGAACAACTCATATTGGCCTGAATTCCCATAGATGATCCTTACTTCCGGCAGACACAGGGCCGAAACGCATTTCCTTATCGGAAGATGTAATATATGCCTGTAAATAATTCCCGTTTTGATTTTTGATCACCCAATAGCCTGATGGGGTCGGCTCAATGGAGAACTGATCGCTCCCCCCTGTTCCCAGGCTGATGATGGGAGTATGATCCTTTACGGATGGATGTGGTTGAAAAAACAGATCATTGAATCCATTCAATAAGATATTATACTTTTTTACTTTGGCTACTACTTTCCATTTCTGGGCTCCATCCTGTGTGAATTCCTGCAGAAAAACATTTTGCCCGGAAGAGGACATTGCCGGTGTAATGGCAAGACCGGTGGCCAGGTTCACGATATAATAATTCCCTGCCGGTAATCTCTTTTCTGTTTTTTCCTGGCTGTTACTGCTTTGTGCAATTCCTGAAACAGCGAACATGCATAAGGCAACTGCAAATGCGAACGCTACCCTTACACGATGGGAAATAGTGAACATAGGCGTAGTTTTTTTCAAAGTCGGACAACCTGCATTTTCAGGAAAAACCCATTGAGCAATTCACAGGAATGAATGAGCAGACGGCGGGCTCCGTTTTCCATTATTACACCTACGGCATCCAGCCTTAGGGGAATTTCTTTACATTAGTGGAAACCACCGGCCATGACACTGATCGCAATATTACTTCCCTGGCTTTCTTTCATCCTGAGAGGCAGGATACTGACAGGGATACTTTGCCTGCTACTCCAGATCACATTGATCGGCTGGATACCTGCTGCTATCTGGGCCGTGATCTCATTACAAAATGCAAGGGACGACCGAAGGACCAGGAGGATCGAACAAGCCATCAGGGAAAGTAACAGAAGATGAAAAGGCGACATTGCTGCCGCCTCTTTTATCGTTTTCCTGCAATTTCTTTTTACATGGATGTCATCGGAACGGCCTTCATCACGCCTTGTGGCTTGTTC
>JAGIAP010000334.1 GCA_017744805.1 Chitinophagaceae bacterium
AAAAAAGACTCCGTAGTGAATAAGGACTGCCGTACCTGGGATCATGAGAATCTCTACCTGGCAGGTTGCGGTAATATGCCAACACTGGGCACTTCCAATCCTACCCTCACTACCACTGCGCTCACTTTCAAAGCAGCCGAAGCTATTCTTAAACATTTAGAAAACTAATTCATATGTCAACAGGAAATTTAAAAGAAAACGAAACAGATTCCGTACGCCAGTTGCTGATACCCAAAAACTATGAAGCGGAGCTTACAGAAAAACCGGAAGCCAATGGTGACGGTGCCAGTGCCGGTAAAGTGGCCGCTATCGAGCCTATCAACAAAAGCAATTCCAGGAAAAAACTGGAAGAGCTGAAGGACCAGTTGCAAATTGCACTGGAACTGGAACACTCCACCATCCCACCCTATCTCTGCGCATTGTATTCCATCAAACAAGGCAGCAACCTGATGGCCACGGAGATCATCAAAAGTGTAGTGCTGGAAGAGATGCTGCATATGATCATGGTGGCCAACCTGCTTAATGCCATCGGCGGCAATCCGCAGATCGGAGAGAAAGAAGTGGACAAAAAGAATAAATTCATTCCCGCCTATCCTACCACTCTCCCCGGGAATGTAGATCCTACATTGGTTGTAGGGCTTGAGCCTTTTTCCAAACATAGTATCAAAACATTCTGGAAAATAGAGCATCCTGTAGGCAATTTCCAACTTCCGCAAAATATGGATACGGGCGATGTGGTATACAAATCCATCGGGGAGTTCTACAAGGCCCTGGTGTACAATCTCACGGAGCTTGAACTACTGGCACAGGCTGATGGTGATACCATCTTCAAGGGGAAAAAAGAAAAACAGGTTACATCGCAACATTATTACGGATCTGGCGGTAAGCTATTCACCGTGGAGAATCTCGAAGATGCGCTCAATGTAATTGAAGAGATCGTAGGTCAGGGCGAAGGCACCCTGGGCTCCATCTTCTCCGATCCCTTCCAGGAAGGCAATGAGAACTACCTCATCTTCGGCACCGATGTGGAGGACTTTGCCCATTATTTCAGGTTCAAGGAAGTATACTATGGCCACTTTTATTCCACTACCGATTCAGCACACCGTAAAAGCAGGAATAAAGGACTGCCGACGGGTGAAAAGTTTGATGTGGACTGGGATGCAGTATACAATATGAAACCCAATATCAAAATGAAAGACGTGGAAAAAGGGACTCCGCTTCACGACAAAATGTATGATTTCAACAAAACCTATTCAGCCCTGCTGGACAATATCAATGATGCCTGTAATGGCAAACCTGAGGTGTTGCAGGAAGGCATCGTGCTGATGTACCAGCTCAAATACAAGGCTGTTGAATTGATGAATATCCCTATCGGTGAGGGATATATGGCCGGGCCCAGTTTCGAATATATAAAAGGATAACACCATCCTGCTCCTGCCAACTTCCCATCTCATTTCAGTAAAAAAAACATTATGTCAAAACCTGTGAATAATCCGCTGGACCTGCTGAACCTGGCAGGCCAGCGGCAATTGGAAACGAAAATAATATCGGAGGAATTCAAGGGCATAGCCATGGCCGAGATCGCCGCGGAAACGCCTCCTCCTGCTACGCTTGGTAACCTGGCGAAATTACCGGGAACCTGGGTGGGCACGGGATTCAATATCATCGAGCTGCCGAATATGAACCAGGCTATGCCCGGGCCTCCGCCACCGGATAAGTTCAGGGTGATGACCAATGCCACATCCGAGACCCTGATCTTCTCTCCTATTTCCGGAGATATCATCAACCGGGGAAATGCGCAGGGCGATATAGCCTACCTGGGCCTTCATTATCTCCAGCAGGTCTCCGATGTGAACCTCCCCAAGGACAATAACGGGATCCACCTGGAAACCGGCCTCTTCCTCAACCTGGTTGGCTCTACGGATCCCGGGGAAACCCCCACCATCGCAAGGCTGGGCTCCATCCCGCATGGAGATTCCATCCTGGCACAGGGCCAATCCTTCACACTCCAGGGAGGGCCCACCTTCGACACGATAGACACTACGCCATTCCAGATCATAAATGGAAAAAGGGAAAACGATACCAGCGCCAACTATCTCGCCATTTTGAACAATGCAGTTCCACCTCCCAATATCCCTGCTGCAGCCATCAAAAACCCGAACATAATTCTGGAAAACGCGATAAGTGGACAAAAGATCCTGGAAACAGTGGTGATACTGCTGGATGCAAATCCCATGGACGGGGTCAGCAATGTGCCTCCATTTGTGCAGGTAGGTGGCATCACCAATATTCCCTTCATCAACGTGAATGCGAATGCCGTTACATTGAGTGCCATATTCTGGATCGAGACGGTACAGAACCCCGACAATTCCACTTTTCTGCAATTACAATATTCCCAAACGGTGATCCTGGATTTTCCTGTATTCGGGCCACCACCCGATAACCAGTTGGTGAACCTGAAATGGCCACATGTATCGGTAGCCACACTCAGGTTGCAACCATAACAGATTGGCTTTTTCTTACATAAAATCAATATCCCATGACCAAAGTGCCACCCATGCTGATGCACAGCACTTACTTCAACCTGGGCATCAACAACACGCCTGATATCGCCAACGCCTATATGTCGGAGGCACTTGAATATCTTTCCACTTCCCAGGGCATGATCTCTTTCTGGATCGGCATCCGGGCAACGGATATGGACCGCCCCGGGAACGATCTCAAATATGATCTGGCCATGCACCAGTTGTTCAGGGATGAAGCCGCTTTCAATGTATACAATGGCAGCGACCCGCGCCATGAGCAGTTTGTAACGGATGTGAACAGATGGGCGCCCGGCACTACCAGGAGAGTGATGGACAGTAATCTCACCCATCTCATCATTGGAGGCAATGCATCCGAAGCACAAAGCATCGGAGCTGATGGCAATATGCCCCAAAGCATGTACCATAGCCTTTACTTTTCGCTGGTCGACAAATCTGCCGCCAATATCCAGAAGTTCACGGATATCTGCCTGAAGTACCTCTCCAAACATCCAGGCATTCAGCAGTTCAGCACCGGTGGCCTCACCGATATCAAAAGGGATGTGTCCGTTCGCAATTTCGATGTGAACGTGGATATCATTTACGAGAGCAAAAAAGCGTATGATGAATACCTGAAGAGCAAGGAGCATCACGACTTCTTTCCTGCTACAGCCGGCATGATCGACAATACATACATTTTCGATTCATACCTGAAGTACCAGTCGAAAGTGTACTCACTCACCAGATGAACATTTTTCCTTTATTATCGAATTATTACAAAAACAATAAAACTATTAACATGCTTTCCTCAACAGCCATCAACGAACTGAGCGCCGAACTGAGCGGATACGTGCTCCAACCCGGCGATCCTGACTATGAGAAGGCCCTGCAAATAGACAATGGCAGGATACAATTCAGACCGGCCCTGATCATTTTTCCAGCCGTAGTGAATGATGTAAGGATCGGGATGAGATTCGCCATCAGGCACCATCTTCCATTATCCATCAAAGGCGGCGGGCATAGCGCTGCCGGCTATTGCATGAATGAAGGTGGAGTGGTGATTGCCATGAAGAATCTCAACAAGATCAGCTTCGATCCCAAAAAAGAAACACTCACGGCACAGATGGGCGTGATCTGGTACGATCTGTATAAATACATGCAGAACACCGGAACCGGACTGATCCCCATCGGTGGCGGTTGCCCAACTGTGGCCCCTCCCGGATTCATGCAGGGCGGTGGGTACAGCTTTGTATCACGTTCCTATGGCATGAGCATCGACAACCTCCTTAGCCTGAAGATCATCACACCCGATGGGGAGCTCAGGCATATTGGGCTGCATAGCTCCGATAAAGAAGATATCGATCTGTTCTGGGCCTGCCGTGGTGGCGGCGGCGGCAACTTTGGCGTTGTGGTGGAAATGGAAATGAAAATGAGAAAACCATACAGCGATACCATGCTGGTTGGACAGATCCGCTATCCCCTGGAGGCCACCGAAGAAGTGCTGGGCTATTACAACGACTGGATCGAAAAAGTACCCAATACCATGGCCTGCTATGGCTATATGGGCAATCAGAAAGACCTGGTGGATCCTGCTAAGCTGGTGAAAGTGTTGGGCCTCACGCCAGTTTTCAATGGCGAATGCGCTGAAGGGATGGACCTGCTGCAAGGCCTGTTGAAGCTGAAACCTATCAATGCCGACCTCTTCAATATGACATTGCCCAACTGGGAATTCTATAACGGGAATACTACAAAAGTGGACGGAAGGGCCTCCTATATCCGGTCCACCGTATTGCCCAAAGGAGGCATGAATAACAAGGTAGCCAAAGTGATCATCGACGCCATCGATGATGCTCCCTCTTCCGATAGCTTTGCCGTATGGACATCCACAGGCGGTGTCATGGAAGACATCGCTCCTGACGCCACCGCTTACTTTCATCGCCATTCCCGTTTTGTTCCCGAAGTGAAATCCATCTGGCCACTCAACAGGCCACAGGACACATTGAAGAATGTACAATGGGCCCATGATTTCTTTGAAAAAATGGCGGAGGCAGGAAATGCCACCGGCGCTTACGTCAACTATATCGATCCGCTCCAGCACGATTGGGCAAAGATGTATTACGGAGAGAATTATAAACGATTACTGGAAATCAAGAAAAGAGTGGACCCGCATAATTATTTCAATTTCCAACAGGGCATCGGATCGGATTTCAATCCACCGAAAGGACCGGTTACCGATCTCAGCCCCCTGAACCGGACGCAATACCATCAACATCAGCACAAGGCCGCGGCAGAGCTCGTTTAACTTAAATTCAATTGTATGGATGCTCAAAATATAATCGACTGGTTCCAGATGCAAAAGAATCCCGACGAAGGCGGGTTCTTTGCCGGCGTTTATACGTCGGTGTTGAAAGTGGACAATAAAGATCTTCCCGGATTCAAGCCCGTGAAGAATAAGCGTCCACTATGCAGCGCCATCTATTATTTCCTGGACCCTTCCACTTTTTCTGCCATGCATAAAGTGACCGGTGATATGCTCTATCATTTTTACAGTGGCGATCCTGTTCAGATGTTGCTATTGTATCCCGAAGGATCGCCCAATCAATGGGAGATCTGTACTTTCAGCAATGACCTGGGTGCAGGCGGCATGCCCATGAAAGTGATACCCGGCGGCACCTGGCTGGGCTCCAGGCTATATGCCGGCGGTAGCTACGCGCTCATGGGCGTGAGCATGTCGCCCGGATTTGATCCCGCAGATTATACCATCGGGAAAAGAAAAGAACTGATAAAACAATACCCACAGCAAGAACAACTGATTACAGAGTTAACGAGAGGATAGGGAAAGAACGCCTCCTGAACCAGGTTCACGGAGGCGTTTTCTTTTTCCCATTTTTCCACTAAGTGACTATGATCACAGAAATCCCCTCTCCCAACTGCGACCTTTGCCAACAAATGGATACAATGCATTTGCTGGGATATATAGCTTCTTTGTTGATCGGGGTGTCGCTTGGTTTGATCGGCGGTGGTGGATCTATCCTCACCATGCCAGTAATGGTTTATCTGTTTGGCGTATCTCCCGTTACGGCTACCTCCTACTCGTTATTTGTGGTGGGGTCTACCAGCCTGGTAGGCGCAGCGCAGCAGTACAAGCAGGGCTCCGTGAATATAAAGATGGCAGCGCTCTTTGCCACCAGCTCGGTGGCTACGGTCTTTGCTGTACGCAAATGGCTGGTGCCTGCCATTCCTGAACAAATTGCCATCGTGCATGGATACACGATCACTGAAAGCTGGTTGACGATGGTATTGTTTGCTCTACTCATGCTGATTTCCGCAGGGTTTATGATGCGGAAGAAAAATGGAACAGAACTTTCACCGGTTGCAGAAAACAAGATCAGCATTTCAAAAATGATGCTGGTTGGTACCGGTATTGGCCTGGTGACAGCCTTACTTGGCGCCGGAGGCGGCTTTTTGCTGATCCCTGCGCTGGTATTGCTTCTTCGTTTGCCCATGAAAGAAGCAGTAGGCACTTCCCTGCTGGTGATAGCATTGAACTCGCTGATCGGATTTACCGGAAACTGGCAAATGGCAGGTATTGAATGGAGCTTGTTGCTGCGCGTTACCTCCCTGGCTGTTGCAGGTATTATAGCAGGTAATTATTTGAATAAAAGGATTCCTGCGGGGAAGTTGAAGCGGGCTTTCAGTTGGTTTGTGTTGGTGATGGGAGTTTATATATTAGTCAATGAGATGATGAAGGTAGTTTGATGATACGCCCCCATGTCTTCGATAACCCCTCAAACCGGCAATTTATTCAATTCCTCAAGCAGTGCCTTCCTTGCTTTGAATTGAGTAGAAAGCAGCAATGCTATTTCTTTGACCTTTGGCCTTGATCCTTTCCAGTGAAGCATTTTTTCCAGGATCATACAGACCTTTATGTAATGGTTCCGGCCAGTGTTTTCC
>JAGIAP010000335.1 GCA_017744805.1 Chitinophagaceae bacterium
AGGTTACGAGGTAAGGAAAGACTACAAAGGGGCCGACCTGATCACTTACCTGCCGATGGATAGCAAAGCTAATGCCATGAAATTCATCAATATGGTAGATCCCAAACTGGTGATCTGGGTAAAATACGAATACTGGTACTATTATCTCACCACCCTGAAGAAGAAAGGAGTGCCTGTACTGCTGATCTCGGGCATTTTCAGGAAGGACCAGCCCTTCTTTAAATGGTATGGCCGCCTGCATCAATATATGCTGGAAAGTTTTTCACATCTCTTTGTTCAGAATGAAGGATCAAAGCAACTCCTGGAAACCATCGGTTTCAAGAATATGACGGTAAATGGCGATACCCGCTTTGACCGGGTTGCGGAAATAGCCGATCAGTTCCAGCCCATCCCCGCCATCGAAACTTTCTGCGGTACCCATCCCGTAGTAGTAGCAGGCAGCACCTGGGAGGCAGACGAAGAAGAACTGGACCATTTTGCCAATACGCACCCGGATATCCGCTTCATCATCGCTCCACATGAGATCGATGAGCCGCACCTGCACGATATCGCAAAGCTTTTCAAATATAGCATCCGCTTCTCCGAATGGTCCAAAACCCAACACGCGGACCCTTCAGTGAATACCCTCATCATCGACAATATCGGTATGCTGAGCAAACTCTATCACTACGCCACCATCACGTATGTGGGAGGAGGATTTGGGAAAGATGGGGTGCACAATGTACTGGAAGCCGCGGTTTACGGCAAGCCTGTGGTATTCGGACCTGTATACGATAAATTCATCGAAGCGGAAGAACTGGTGGAGGCCGGCGGCGCCGTGAGTATCGAAACAGCACTTGAACTGGAGCGGGTATTCAATGAATTCCTGGGCCAACAACCGGTATACCAGAAAGCTGCTGAAGCTGCAGCCCGCTATGTGGCTTCAAAAACAGGGGCCACCCGGGCGGTGACCGCATATATTCAGGAGAACCGTCTCTTGACCAATTGATAGAAATGACGGGTGACAGGCTTCGTTTCATCCCATCCGAGCTTCACTTTCAATTCCCTTTCGATCCAGTATTCTGCTTCGGGAAGAATGCGGAACCCATTGATGGTTTTGATGCTTCGCTCATACATCACTTCATCCCCACGGAATAATTCACTGATAAAAACGAACCGGTCGTTCACACCGATGGCGCGTTTGAGATCGCGTACAGGAGAGTCCGTTAGTCGATGTCCCACTTCAACCACTTCTTCTTTTAACTTATCATTAAGAGAGGATTGGGTGACAAAAGCGATAGAATCATTCACTTCTCTTCCTGATTGCTGCTGCGCCAGGGTAGGAATCTCTTTGAGAGGATCGTAATGAAAGCCATTGGCATGCCCGTTCATCACAGGCAGTTCCTCCACCTCCGGCATAGGTTCTTCCGGCACGATCTCTTCTTCAACAATGTTGTTGACAGGCTCCGGTTGAGGTTCTTCTTTCACCTCCGGCACCGGTGCGGCCTGAACAGCAACAGGGAATGAAGGACGGCTGGAAGGCATAACCACAGCCACTTTGGAGGTACCCGGCACTCTCCGCGATGCGGCAGACAATTGCACCAGTTCCGACTCAATCAATTGAGCCGTCACTAATAGTTGCGATGGATCGGCATTTTGTTCGAATTGTTCGTTTAATTTGCCGATCAATTGTGCTAAACGCTCCATAATCAGTGGGTACTTTTGTGGGTTAAGTGTTTGTACCATAAAGTTAACAATTATTATACCTATTTCCGTTAAGATGTTCATAGAACCTAACATATCGGGCGAACGGCGTGGAAGTATCGAAGTGATCTGCGGCTCTATGTTCTCAGGGAAAACCGAAGAGCTTATCAGAAGACTGAAACGCGCGCGCATCGCCAATCTCCGGGTAGAGATCTTCAAACCCAAACTAGATACGCGATATCACGAACAGCAGATTGTTTCACACGACGAGAACGCCATTCTCTCCACTCCCATCGAAAGTGCACAGACCATTCTTTTCCTGGCCAGCGACGTAGATGTGGTGGGTATCGATGAAGCCCAGTTCTTTGATGATCAGCTTCCCGATGTATGCGATCAACTGGCATTGAGAGGTGTACGTGTGATCATCGCCGGACTGGATATGGATTATACTACCAAACCATTCGGGCAGATGCCCAACCTCTTAGCCAAGGCCGATTATATCACCAAGCTTCATGCCATCTGCGTGAAATGTGGAAATATTGCCAACTACTCCTATCGTAAAGTAGCCAGTCCCCAGCAGTTGTTATTGGGTGAGATGGACCTCTATGAGCCCCGTTGCAGAAAACATTATTTTGAAGGATCCTGACCCAGCTTTTTGCAGGAAGCCTTCATGGTAGTGGATTGTTTGAAGGGAAGCTTTTCCATGGTCCCATTCAATATTTCTTCGATATACACTGATTCCATCATGCCGGTATTGCGGTTCACCACTATTTTACCCTGTTGTTCGGCTTTGAGGGATATTTCCGTCTGTTCCAGGAAACCCGATCCACCCAGCAGCAGGGTCACTTCTGAATCAGTGATCTCAGACACTTTGAATACCTGCACCATCACCAATGGCAAACCGGTAGCATTCTGATAGGTACGCCCCAGGGTATCTCCCACTTTGAGCTGTCTTCCGGGATACTCGGGGAAGAGCAGCATGAGCTGATCATGCACCGCTTTTTCATTGAATTGCGCTGAGGCTGTATTCCAGACCTGGTCGCGCAACTGGTGATCTCCACTGGGGATCGGCCCGTGCAATACATTCTCCACCAGCCCGATCATGAGCGAAGTGAATGGCTGCATGGAATCGATCTGCCCGAGAGAATTCATTCTGTACGTGAAGCTCTGCCCTTTTATGCCCTGCCAGATCCAGGGGATATTGTATTTACGCGGATTGCTCATGGCCAGGGAATCGGGAACGGGATGATCGGAATCCACCTGCAAACTGTCTGAAGGGAAAGCCAGATCCGCTTTAATTCGTTTATACGTTGCCTTTATATATGCATCATTCGAGTCTTTCCTGATATCGAGCAACCAGTTGGTAGATATGGAATAGGTCTCTGTTTTGGTAGTCTTCAATCCACTGCCGGAAACCTCCACAGCAAGCTCATACCTGGCCCCGTTATCCGGCAGGAAACGGAGGTCCACACTGGCGCTTTTACAGGAAACCATTGAAACAATACCGCATACAAGCAGTAACCAGATTGAAAATGAGGGTCTTGAAGTCATATCAGTGATATCTGAATTATGGAATAAAGTACGGAAATAATAAGCAGTTGACCGCTTTAATGTTAATTTCGCGCAACAATAAACGCAGCGATCATCAATTCATTTCAATCCATACTGGCGCTTGTAAAAAAAGACCTCTTACTGGAAGTGAGGCAGCAATACACTTTTTATGGAGTGCTGCTCTATGTTGCCAGTACCATATTTGTTTTGTACCTGGCCATGGAACATCCGGAGGATAAGGTATGGAACGGATTGTTCTGGATGATACAATTGTTCATCTGCGTAAATGCAGTGGCCAAGAGCTTCCTGGCCGAGAGCCGGGGTCGCATGTTATACTTTTATACTATTGCCGGTGCCAGGGACTTTGTGCTGTCCAAGCTCCTGTTCAATGCCGTGCTGATGATAGTGATGAGCCTGGTGAGCATGCTGCTTTTCTTCCTGCTGCTGGGCAATCCCATCCATAATCCCTGGACCTTCACCGGCATCGTTTGCCTGGGAGGTTGCAGTATCAGCCTTGTGTTCACTTTCCTGGCAGCCATTGCGGCCCGGGCGCAACAGAATGCAGCCCTGATGGCGATCATGGGCTTTCCACTCATCATTCCACAACTGATGTTGCTGATGAAGATCTCATCCGTGGCTTTTGCCGATGTGATCCAGGCAGGACTGGGCCAATTGGTGGCCTTACTGGCGGGAATGGATGTATTGGTGATACTGCTGGCGGTTATTTTATTCCCTTTTTTGTGGAAGGATTAGCGACCCAGCCGGTAGCATAGCTTCTATAAATCCATCATTCATTCAATAAAATTCAGGAATCTGAGCTGAAAATTCAGCAAAAACGGCAATTACTGCTGTAATCATCAATCAATGGTGGAATTTCAACCGGTTTGATCATTTTTCCTGTTTTAGCATTCATAATTTCGCTTTTACTATCCCATCCCCTAATTTTGCCCCACCTAATCAGGTAGTTGGCAATTACCCTACACCCGTGCACAGTCATAATAGCCAGCGATCCGATAATCTAAGACCGGAATCTATGCGCCATTACTGGTGGAAAATACTAAGTATCGTTTTACTGCTCTACACTTTTATTGCAGGCTTTCTCATCAAAGTACCAACCATCGGTAATTTGTATGAAACTATCCGCAACCTGTTCTTCCACGTTCCGATGTGGTTTGGTCAACTGATACTCATCAGCGTTTCCCTCATTTATTCGATCCTGTATTTACGTAAGCCGCAGCAGCGTTACGATATCCTCGCTACGGAATTTGCCCGTACCGGATCCGTGATGGGCGTGCTGGGATTGCTTACGGGCATGATCTGGGCCAATTACACCTGGGGAGCTCCCTGGAATAATGACCCCAAGCAACTGGGCGCCGCTATCGCGTTGCTCATTTACCTCGCTTATTTTGTACTGCGCAATTCCATGACCGACCTGGACAAGAGAGGCAGGGTGGCCGCAGTGTACAACATTTTCGCTTATTTCATTTATATCCCAATGATCATGGTATTGCCCCGCATGGTGGAATCCCTCCACCCCGGAGGTCAGGGCGTTGAAGGCAACCCCGGCTTCGGCGGCAGTTCCCTCGATCCTACCATGCGAATGGTATTCTGGCCAGCCGTTCTGGGCTGGACACTCCTCGGCGTTTGGATCAGCACACTGAATGTGCGCCTTCGTACGTTGGAAGAACAAAAACATTTCAGCTAATCTATCATGAAGAAATTATTCACAACCCTGCTTTCAGTTCTGCTGGTATTCGTCGCCGGCGCGCAGGAACATATTGCTAACGATACGGCTACCGCTCAAACCGGATTGCGGGCCGATGGAAAGATTTATGTGGTTGTGGCTGTAATAGTAACCATCCTTCTCGGATTGTATATCTACGTTATACGTCTCGACAGAAAGATCAGCAGGCTGGAAAAGAACGCCTAGCCCTTTACTTGAACACCCACATTCACCCATTCACATTTAAATAGCTTAATCATGTCAGAGTACAGTTTTTTTGGAGCGGTGGAGAAAAGTTTTGACAAAGCCGCTAAATTCACTAAATGGGATCCAGGTATCCTTGAGCAGATCAAGCAATGTAACGCCGTTTACAGGATGCACTTCCCCGTTAAGATCGGAGACAAGATCGAGGTAGTGAAAGCCTATCGCGTTCAGCACTCCCATCACAAACTGCCATGTAAAGGCGGTATCCGTTTTGCCATGAGTGTGAACCTCGATGAGGTTATGGCGCTCGCCGCACTGATGACCTACAAATGCGCTATCGTGAACGTACCATTCGCCGGCGCAAAAGGTGGTATCACAATCGATCCTAAAAAATACACTCCATACGAACTGGAAAAGATCACTCGCCGTTACACGTCCGAGCTGATCAAGAAGAACTTCATCGGACCTGGCATCGACGTTCCTGCTCCCGATTACGGAACTGGTGAGCGTGAGATGGCCTGGATCGTTGACACTTACCAGAGCATGCGCCCTGGCGAGATCGACGCACTGGGTTGCGTAACCGGTAAGCCCGTAACACAGGGTGGTGTTCGCGGCCGCCGCGAAGCTACCGGCCTCGGTGTATTCTACGGTCTGCGCGAAGTGTGCAATATGAAAGACGTTATGGAGAAACTCGGGCTCACTACCGGTGTTGAAGGCAAACGCGTAGTGGTTCAGGGCCTCGGTAACGTAGGTTACCACTCCGCTAAATTCTTCCAGGAAGCTGGCTCCAAAGTAGTAGCCCTCGCAGAATATGAAGGTGCTATTTACAATAATGATGGTTTGGATATCGATGCCGTTTTCGAGCATAGAAAGAAAACCGGATCCATCCTCAACTTCCCCGGCGCTACCAACTTCGCCAAGAATACCGATGCACTGGAATACGAATGCGATATCCTGATCCCTGCTGCACTCGAGAACGTGATCAACGGAGAGAATGCTCCCCGCGTGAAAGCGAAAGTGATCGGCGAAGCCGCTAACGGTCCCCTCACTCCCGAGGCTGATGAGATCCTGGCTAAAAAAGGCATCCTCGTGGTTCCCGATATGTACCTGAACGCCGGCGGTGTTACCGTTTCTTACTTCGAATGGTTGAAGAACCTCAGCCATGTAAGATATGGCCGTATGGAAAAACGTTTCACTGAAAACCTGAACAGTCATATCATCGGTCAGATCGAAGACCTCACCGGTAAGAAAGTGAACCAGACTGAAAAGGAATTCATCATGCACGGACCAGAAG
>JAGIAP010000336.1 GCA_017744805.1 Chitinophagaceae bacterium
CACTATGCTTCCCACCATTACATCTTATGTTGATCATGGAGATGTGGGAACATTGATAACCCTGCAGGGGAAAAATTTTGCTGATGACGCCACTATAGAAATGAAAGGCATTACAGTAAATATTCTACCTGGCCGAACTTCAACCAATCTGCAATTCAATGTGCACACGTGGTTGACCCCAGGTCAGTTGGCATTAAAGCAATCCGGAGAAACCATTCCTATTGGCAATTTCGAAATCACCAATAAATGGTTCAAGATCAGCGAAGCAAGGGCTGATGGGAGCACCATCACTGAGAATTTTTCATTTGTATATAAGAACAAGATCTATATCGCATTGGGCACTGATGCAGGTCACAGTTCCCATAATCACACCATGCGGGTATTTGATCCGGAAGCTGGTACAAAAGTATGGACTATGGGCGCCACCATCCCTGATAATATTAAGAACAGGATCCTTCCGGGAAGCTTCATGTTGAACGATAAGGTCTACTTTGGATCGGGGCTAGGTACTTCTGACCTCTCAGACTGGTGGGAATATGACCCTTCCAAAACCGACGCGTCCGCCTGGACATCCAAAGGCAATTATCCAGCTGCCGGATACGGCGGCAACTATCATGTGGTTGGAGGCAAGGCCTATGTGGGATTATTTCACTGGGGAGGAACTGGCATCAATGAGTTTGATCCGGTTTCTGGCAACTGGACGGAAAGACTTCCCAAAAGCAGGATCTCTGTTGAAAGCGAGATATATTCATCCTACTTCGAGTTGGGCGGTAAGGCATACTTCGGAGGTGGCTCAGACAATAGGTTTCAGATGTCTCAAAAAATGTATGTTTTTGACCCGGCTAATTTTACCGCCGGTATCCAGGAACTGGTTGGTGCAAACTGCCCGGGTGGTGAACGATACGGACCTACAGGTTGCAGCACCTTTACCATGAATGGTAAAGCTTATCTGATTGACAGAAGTGGTGTAACCTATGAATTTGACCCTGCTGCTCCACCTGCCTCTGCATGGAATTTGAAGGCAACTGTAGGTACTGGCATTACAGTGAACAGTGCAGCGGTAGTGAAAGGACATGCTTATTGCTGGAACTCTGCCGGCGCAGTATACAGGTATACCCCCAGCTATTAAGATAGCGCAAACTGATAATTTATCCCAGCATAAAAAGCAAGGGCTGCCCCAAAAGAGTCAGCCCTTGCTTTTTATGCTGGTTTGAGTTTATCTCAGTTGTTTCGTATCAACTCTTGAAGGAGTGTCTTTTCCTGAAATGATGGAAGTGGCGCTCAAAGCGATCGACTTGATGATCTCCGCCATATTCTTCATATCCAAAGTTTCAATCTCATCATCTACGGTATGGTAGAATTTCTCGCTATCCATTTTTGAAGTGGAGATGGTATGGGCCGGAACACCTTGCCTGGCCAGCGTTGCATTATCTGAACGATAGAACAATTGCTGATCAGGATAGGGATCAGGATAGAATTTGAAAGCAGAGCCTTTCAGGTTCTTTTCCAGGATCGTTCCCATATCTGTTTTTTCGTAGCCGGTAATGAAAGCTGAGTTGGTACCCCATTTGCTCTCCGTACCGATCATTTCGATATTGAACATCGCCATCACTTTGGACGGATCATATTGCTCAGAGAAATGCTTGGCACCAAAGCCGCCTACCTCTTCCGCAGTGAAGGCCGCAAACACGAGTGTGCGCTCATTGTTCTTTTGCTTGGCATAATATTGGGCCAGCATGATCACGGCCGTAACACCGGAGGCATCGTCATTGGCGCCATTGAAAATAGAATCGCCTTCTGCATTGGGTTTGCCGATGCCAAGATGATCATAATGGCCAGAGAAGATCACGTACTCGTCTTTCTTCTTATTGCCGGGAATGATACCTACCACATTTTTCAATGGAGCACGATTCACTTCCTGGTTGAATTCAACGGAAAATGTATTAGGCGTTTCGTTGGTCAGAACAAGAACAATATTGGCAGGGGATTCGAAGGTTTGTTCGCGGAAACGTTTGAGGCCATTGAACATTCTTCCATATTTCTCGTTCACGGTAACGAAGTAATTCTTCTTCGTGTCCAGCAAGCGCATCACTACGGGGAAGAGTGTATCCGATTCACCCACATTCACTTTTTCCCAACCGGATTTATCAGTCACCTTAATGGTGTTCTGTGAGCTGAGCGCTACGATATTCTTTTCCGGGATGGGATTACCATTGAGCGTTCCGTTCGCACTCAGGAATTTTGGCTTCAGCATGGCGAATTCCTGGAAATAAGAATCGCCCTTGAGTGGCTGTATCCCTGCTTTCTTGAATTCGGCGGCAATGAAATCTGCCGCTTTATCGATACCGGGAGTGAAGGTGCGACGTCCCTGCATATCATCGGCAGAGAGGGTCTTTTCGATCCTTTCCACTTCAGTGGCATTGATGATCTTGTCGACGGGAGTTTGAGCACAGGCAGCATGCCCGATGGCAAGCAGCGCAGCGATGGAGAGAATTTTCTGCATGAGAGTGTATCTGAGTTTATGTTATCAGCAATAGTTAAAGGCTCATCATCTCTTTGAACTTGACGGTCTGGCGACGGCTCACTTCTATCTTCTCTCCTCCTTTCAGTTCCAGCAGCAGCCCTCCGTTGAAGTAAGGTTCGATCTTATCGATCAGACGGAGATTGACGATATGTTTTCTATTTGCGCGGAAGAATGTCTTTTCGTCCAGTCTCTCTTCCAGCGCATTGAGGGATTTCAGGATCAATGGCTTGTTGGGGCCGAAATACACTTTCGCGTAGTTACCAACGCTCTCGAACAAGCGAATTTCGGAAAGCTTTACAAACCAGCAGCGTTCCCCGTCTTTCACAAATACCTGATCGTTCTCGCTGAGAACGGAATGATTGATATTGGCAGGGTTCACGGGCAATTGGTCGCGATCTTCATGCTGATGCAGCTTCTGGATAGCGTCTGCCAGTCTTTTGGGCTCAACTGGCTTGAGCAGGTAATCCAGCGCATTCACTTCAAAAGCTTTCAGTGCAAATTCATCGTAAGCCGTAGTGAAGATCACGGTGGGAGTGCGGTCCAGTTCAGACAGCATATCGAAACCTGTTTTGCCGGGCATGGAGATATCCAGGAAAACGAGGTCGGGATTGATATTCTCTATTTTTTCAATGCCTTCGCCTGCATTGGCAGCTTCGGCAACCACTTCAATTTCCGGGAACTCCGAGAGCAGTTTTTTCAGCTCATTACGGGCCAGGCGTTCGTCGTCGATAATGATGGCTCTGATCATAAACCTGATTAAATGTTTTCGGCAGGAATGAGGATGCGGGCTTCTACCAGTCCGCTGTCTACCTGCCTTATCTCAAAGTTAGCTTTTTCGCCAAACAATAATTGCAGACGGTTCCTGGTGCTGCTGAGGCCGAATCCGTCGCCACCACCATTCAGGTATCCATTGAGGTGACCTGTATTCTGGACTATGAGTTCGTGGAAATTGTTCCGGAAATCTGAGATCACTTTCACCACGCCACCGCTGATCTGCTTTCCTATCCCGTGCTTGATGGCGTTCTCCACCAGGGTTTGCAGCATCATGGGTGGAACGGGCTGGTCCAGGGTATCTTCATCTATCTGGTATTCCACCTTGAGGCGGTCCTCGAAACGGATATACTCGAGCGCCAGGTAGTCTTTAACAATATTCAGCTCTTTCTCGAAGGGGACAGTTTCCTGCTTCTCGGCCTGCATGCTGCTCCGGAGGATATTGCTAAGCTCTGTGATGGCATCGCGGGCGCGTCCGGGATTCTCGTCTATCAGGGCCCGGATACTATTGAGAGCGTTGAAAATAAAGTGTGGGTTGATATGTGCTTTGATGGTCTTCAGTTCCAGCTCTTTCACCAGGCTCTGCAGCCTTACCCTGTCCAATTGCGTATCGCGGGCACGAATAATATAATGGTAAGCAAAATAGATGAGGTTCCAGATCAGCACGAACATGAAGCAACCCATGGCCGCCCGGAGGATCTTGTTCATGAGGGCCAGCTCCACCTGTTTTGGTGGCTCTATCCTGAGTACGCGCTCCAGGGTAGTGCCCACGGCAGCATAGATAACGGCAAAAACAAAGGACACGAAAAAAATGTAAAAACCCTGCTCATTGATGGGCTTGTCTACCAGTTTGAAGCGACGGATAAAATCGCGCATCACGTGGGTGACCAGGAACCCGATAGCAGCTTCCAGGAACAACACCTCATAGAAGTACGGTGCTTCCCGGCTTCGAAGGGTCAGATAGAAAAAGATATAAACCAGGATGAACGCGCTCCAGCCCAGGATCTGGCAGAGCCAGTAATATGATATTTTTTTAGCCATGGTCGAGAAAAGTCGGAACCCAACAAATCTACGTTTTTGGGAAGGCCATATGTCTTATTTGGGATATATGGCGGTATTACTAGGTTACCGGTATGTCAATGTAGGCCTTTTGTCTAAAAAAACGACAACTTTTGTTAAAGTTTCGGGGGTTCCTGACCCGCCCCTGATCCCATGGCGGATATTGCCCCAAACTTTAAAATTTAGCCGTATTTTTGGGCATTAAATCATTAAGAATGAACATTGCCCCGGGCCCACTGCTTAGCATGATCAATTCACCGGCCGATCTCAAACAATTGAGCCGTGAACAACTGCATCAGGTGTGTGATGAGTTACGTCAGTACATCATCGATGTGGTGAGCGTGCATGGGGGGCATTTCGCCGCCAGCCTGGGAGTGGTGGAGCTATCTGTAGCACTTCATTATATTTACAATACACCTTATGACCAGCTAGTTTGGGATGTAGGCCACCAGGCTTATGGCCATAAGATCCTCACTGGTCGCCGCGATGTATTTCCCACCAACCGGAAATACCATGGCATCAGCGGCTTCCCCAACAGGAAAGAAAGTGAATATGATACTTTCGGAGTAGGCCACTCTTCCACTTCTATTTCAGCAGCACTTGGGATGGCCATGGCTGCCAAGATCAAAGGAGAGAACCGCAAGGCAGTTGCCGTGATCGGCGATGGCGCCCTCACTGCCGGCCTCGCCTTCGAAGGCATGAACCATGCCGGCGTTGCAGACTCCGATGTGTTGATCATCCTCAATGATAACTGCATGAGCATCGACCCCAATGTGGGCGCGCTCAAGGAATATCTCACGGATATCACCACTTCCCAAACCTATAACAGGATCAAGGACGATGTATGGAAAGCACTCGGCAAACTGCCCGTGGGCAAGAATTTCACCCGCGAAATGGCCAGTAAGATCGAGCATAGCATCAAAGGATTCGTCAACAAGAACAGCAACCTGTTCGAAGCCCTCAAGCTGCGCTATTTCGGTCCTATCGATGGACATAATATTTCCAAGCTGACAGATACGCTCCATGACCTGAAGAATATCCCCGGCCCCAAACTACTGCATATCGTAACAGTGAAAGGCAAAGGATACTCACTCGCTGAAAAAGACCAGACCCGCTGGCATGCGCCCGGCCTGTTCGATAAGATCACCGGCGAGATCTACAAGAAAGCATACGAGGTGCCACAACCTCCCAAATACCAGGACGTGTTCGGCCATACCATCATCGAGCTGGCTGAACAGAACAAGACCATCCTGGGTGTAACACCCGCCATGCCTTCCGGTTCTTCCCTCAAATTCATGATGGAGAAAATGCCGGACCGTGCATTCGACGTAGGCATTTGCGAACAACATGCCGTTACCCTCAGTGCCGGTATGGCCACGCAAGGGATGCGGGTGTTCTGTAATATTTACTCTTCTTTCATGCAACGCGCATACGATCAGGTGATCCACGATGTGGCTATCCAAAACCTTCCGGTAGTGTTCTGTCTCGACAGGGGCGGATTGGTAGGCGAGGACGGTGCTACCCATCATGGCGCTTATGATATCGCTTATTTCCGTTGCATCCCCAATATGGTGGTAAGCTCTCCCATGAATGAGCAGGAGTTGCGCAACCTCATGTATACTGCACAACTGGAAAAGAACCAGGTACCCTTCTCCATCCGCTATCCACGCGGAGAAGGTGTTATGCCACAATGGAAAACCCCTTTCGAAGAGATCACTATCGGCAAGGGCCGTAAGATCAAGGACGGAAAAGAGATCGCTATTCTTTCATTCGGTCATCCGGGCAATTTTGCTACTACTGCCATTCGCGAACTGAGAACGGAAGGAATCGATCCGGCCCATTACGATATGCGTTTTGTAAAGCCGATCGATGAAGAAATGCTGCACGAAGTTTTCAGCAAATACAACAAGATCGTGACTGTTGAGGACGGTACTGTTGTAGGCGGATTTGGCAGCGCCATCCTCGAATTTATGGCGGCACATAACTACAAGGCCAATGTGAAAATGCTCGGTATCCCCGATACGATCGTGGAACACGGTACCCCCAAAGAACTGTATCGTGAATGTGGCTATGATGCAACAGGCATTGCAGCTACCATC
>JAGIAP010000337.1 GCA_017744805.1 Chitinophagaceae bacterium
GGTATACCATGCCTCGGGATTAGACTGATTCTTTTCCACAGCCAGCACATTGTCGATCTCGGTTTTTGCTTCTGTCAGTTTTTTCTTTGACAGATAGTCCTTCGCTTTGTCCAGCTTCTGCGCATACAAACCCAACCCTGGTGCGGCGAGCAACGCTAACAGCAATACTTTTTTCATTGTTTGCTTATTTATTTAATAGTATAAGAGGTTTTGTGTCTCTGGTTATTCGTTGGTCCCTTCCTCAGATGCGCCTTCGGCTTCATCAGTTGCAGGGCCTTCTTCATTACCTGATCCAGTTGCTGTATCAGCTCCGGCATTTTCTCCGGTTACTGCCGCTGCACCTTCTTCAGTAATTACTGGTGTTTCATCTTCTTCGGACTCATCCAGCTTGGTGATGGCTGCGATCTCATCGCCATCTTCCACGCGGATCAGTTTAACACCCTGAGTTGCGCGTCCCAGCTCGCTGATCCCGGAAACCGGCATACGGATGATGATACCGCTTTTACAGGTGATCATCAGGTCTTCCTTTTCCGTTACGTCCAGGATACCTACCAGTGAACCGGTCTTATCAGTGACGCTGATGGTTTTCACCCCTTTACCACCACGGTTGGTAACGCGATATTCTTCCACCTGCGTTCTCTTTCCATATCCTTTTTCACTCACAACCAACACAGTACGACTGGTATCTCCACTATTGACACATATCATGCCAATTACTTCATCATTATTATCGTCCACTTCGATACCGGTTACGCCGATGGCGCCACGGCCGGTGGATCTCACTTTCTCTTCAGGGAAACGGATGGCCCTTCCGCTCTTCACGGCCATCATGATCTCGCTATTGCCGTCTGTAAGCCTGGCTTCCAGCAGCATATCGCCTTCATTGATGGTGATGGCATTCACACCGGTAGAGCGCGGACGGCTGAAATCTTCGAGAGCGGTCTTTTTGATGATACCCTTCTTTGTACAAAGTACAATATTATGGCCATTCACATAGTCCTTGTCTGCGAAGTCCTTCACGTCGATGATGGCGCGAACCTTATCATCGGGCGCAATCTGGATCATATTCTGGATGGCGCGTCCCTTGCTGGTTTTCTCACCATCGGGGATCTGGTAAACGTTCAACCAGTAAACCCTTCCTTTTTCTGTGAAGAAAAGCATGGTATGGTGGGTGCTGGCCACGAAGAGATGTTCGATATAATCCTCTTCGCGGGTTTTTCCACCCTGTACACCACGACCGCCACGGCGTTGCGCGCGGAATTCGGATGCCGGTGTGCGTTTGATATAGCCGAGATGTGAGATGGTGATCACCACATCTTCTTCCTTGATCAGGTCTTTGATGCTCACCTCATCGTCCAGGTAAGTGATCTCTGTCTTGCGCTCATCGCCGAATTTATCCCTTACCTCGATGAGCTCATTCTTGATCACATCATACCTCATTCCTTCGTTACCAAGCAGTTCTGTGAGATAGTTGATCAACTTCATCAATTCATCATATTCCTCTTTGATCTTCTCACGTTCCATGCCTGTCAAACGCTGGAGGCGTAATTCCAGGATGGCTTTCGCCTGGATCTCATCCAATCCCCATCCGGCATTCACGAGGCTTTCCTTCGCAATATCCGGCGTAGCGGAAGCCCTGATCAGGGCGATCACTTCATCCAGGTGATCCAGGGCGATGAGATAACCTTGCAGGATATGCGCTTTCTTCTGCGCTTCCTTCAGTTCGAACTGGGTACGGCGAACCACCACTTCGTGGCGGAATTCCACGAACTCGGTGATGATCTCCACTACGCTCAGGGTCCTTGGGCGGCCTTTTACCAGGGCCACGTTATTGATACCATATGAGGTCTGGAGCTCGGTGAATTTATACAGTTGGTTGATCACCACATTGGAGATGGCGTCCCTCTTGAGGTCCACTACAATGCGGGTACCTTCCTTATTGTTGGATTCGTTGTTGATATGGGCGATGCCTTCGAGCACTTTCTCGTTCACGAGTTGACCGATGCGATCGCAGAGGGCATCACGGTTCACCTGGTAAGGCACTTCGGTGATCACGATCTGTTCACGTCCGCTGGGCTTGGTATCTACCTGTACCCTGCCGCGAAGCACTACCCTTCCTCTACCGGTGTACATACCAGCCTTGATGCCTTCCATACCATAGATGATACCGCCGGTGGGAAAGTCGGGAGCCTTTACATGTTCCATCATCTCTTCCACGGTGATATCACGCTTATCGATATACGCGATACAGCCGTTGATCACCTCGGTGAGGTTATGGGGCATGATATTGGTGGCCATACCTACGGCGATACCGCTGGATCCGTTGAGGAGCAGGTTGGGTAAGCGTGTAGGCAATACAGTTGGTTCCTCGAGCGAGTCGTCGAAGTTGAGCTGGAAATCCACTGTGTCTTTCTCGATATCCATCAGCATGCTTTCGGCAGAGCGTTGGAGGCGCACCTCCGTATAACGCATGGCCGCAGGCTCGTCACCGTCCTGGCTTCCGAAGTTACCCTGACCATCAACCAGCGTATAGCGCATGCTCCAGTCCTGGGCCATTCTCACCATTGCATCATAAACAGACTTATCGCCATGCGGGTGATACTTACCCAACACTTCACCCACGATACGGGCGGATTTCTTGTGTGGCTTGTTGTAGTGAACACCCAGTTCATTCATGGCATACAGGATGCGGCGGTGAACGGGCTTGAAGCCGTCTCGCACATCCGGTAAGGCGCGGCCTACGATCACCGACATGGAGTAGTCGATATAGGCCGTTTTCATCTGCTCTTCAATGTTGACAGGAACGATCCGGTTCTGGTCATTCGTTTCTTGTGGTATAAGATTCTCTTCCATACTTGCTTTTCCTGTATTTTTTGATCCGTTTTTTTCCCGCCGGGAAAGGCGGAACGTGAAGGCGCAAATTTATCCAATTTGGACCGTAAAACCACGGAAAAGATGCTGTTTTTACCCCCCTATTTTATCCACTGATGTGGGCAACTTATGCAGATTTTCAAGGGGTTTTGAAGCTGCCGGGATATGCCGCTTTTTAACGCGCTTTTCATAATTTTCGTGGCCCGGTTTTTGGTCCGACCCTATCTATCAGTTAACTTGCAATTACCTTTCAAAACCCCAATACCTTCCAATATCCTCTACTGATCCTGCCCTGCTGTAGAAACGGCCATGAATCAGCGTTTTGCGCCATGATCCCCCTGTGGTAAAACTATTTTTGCACGCTTATCGGTGATCTATGAACAAGTATCTATTGCTGCGCGATAATAAACAGACCGGTCCTTACACTGCTGAGGAACTGGCAAAGAAGGGACTCAAGCCCTACGACCTGGTATGGCTTGAAGGCAGGAGCGCAGCCTGGCGATATCCCAGTGAGATGGAAGAACTGAGATCTTTCGCCCCCGCGGTGGAAGAGCAGCCTTACGACCGTTTTTACAAACGGAGCAGCTCCGCCCAGGAGCATGCCATCCATGCTGCCGAGCAGGCCGGCAAGCTGCAACAGCAGATCCCGGCAGTTGAACATACCACTGAAATGACCTTCACTGCCACTGCAGCAGGCAATTCCGCCGCCCAAACGGAAGGCAAGGTGGCCGTTCAGCCACTCCCGGTTGATCAACCAACACAAACAGACCTCTCAGAAAATAAACCTGCGCCTACAACAGGCAGCGGGAAAGTGTATGTGACATTGCCTGCAGGCTTCAGGCAAAAACAGGCGGGCAATACCGTTACAGAAGCAAAGACAAATTCAAACAATCCCGTTGAAAAGAAAGCAGCCCAGCCTGTTATCAAAGCAAATGAACAGCAGCCTGTAGCTTCCATCCAGGAGGGAACCGGCGTATCCAAAGAAGCGGAAGAAGCCCTCGAGGCCCGTGCTGCTGCATTGGCCCAATATGTTCAACAGGCCGCCGCAGAAGCCGCCACAAAGAGGGCTGCACAAAGCATCCTCAGCAAGCAGTCCGGTAACTCCGAGAAGCCGGCAAAGGATCAAAAGAAAGAAGAAAAAGCGACTCATTTCTCTACGCTTATCGATACAGTTCACCAGGAAGAAAAGGTCCCGGTGATCCCTGCTCGAAGTTCGCGCAAGCATGTCCTGCTCATGCGCGGCATCGTAGCCGCCTGCCTGTTGCTCGGCGGTATCGTAATCGGTATGGCTCTCACGTACAGCAATAGGAGAAGCGCTAACCAGGAAGCCCTGGACCAGTTGGTACAACGCCTGCAGGAAAGAGAAGCGCAACGCCAGGCGATGCCCCTTCAGGCTTCGGACAAACCCGAACTGCCTCCCAGCCAATCCCAGATAGCTGAAGAGATCCATGAACCATCAGATCAACATAGTATCGTTCCCCCCAAACAGGAAGCCATTCAGCAACAGGTAGCCGTCCGGGAAAAACCGGTGGCCTCTCCGGTTGATGAGCCCCCCGTTAGCTTCCGGGAAAAAGATCCTTCCACCATGAAGATCACCAATGCCGTGATCACCCATAAAGAAGAGCCCAGGCCTGTTCGCGATGCCGATCTCAGTGTAGCACGCGAAAAGATCTACCAGATGGTGCAGGTAGCGGCAAGCCCTTTCAAAACAGGCGTTCTGGGTGGCATCTCCAACCTGTATTTCACTATTTCCAATACCAGCTCCTTCCCGCTGGATCAGATCGAGCTCGAGGTAAAATATCTCGGCCCTGAAAAAAGAGTGGTAAAAGTTCAGCGATTGCTTTTCACGGATGTAGCGGCTGGTGGACAAAAAACACTGGAAGCACCCCGTACAGCCCGTGGCGTATCTATTGATTATGTAGTCACGAAAATCAATTCAAGAGCCTTAGGCATCGCTCATGCCGGCTTCTGAAATCGACTATCCACACACGTTATCCCTTTTTTGTAAAAAATGCCGACTACCCGAACACCCCTATGTCGGATTAAAAACGTATTAAAACCACCCCAACTGATCCTGGGCTGCTGTAACTTGCTTGTAAATGAATAGTTTATTCTTCTCTAATAAAAACACGTAAGCCATGAAGAATACTCTTGCCACGCTTATTGCCATTATCATTGCGGTTGCCAGTTTGCATGCTTTCAGGGCTATGCAGCACGCATCCGTAACGGGTAGCATTCAGCCGAGCTATGGAGCACAAAGCATCTGGGCCATTCAGGGCAAAGACACTACAAAGGTTTATTCAGAGAACGGGGCTTTTACCTGCAGCCTCAAGCCAGGCACCTGGAAACTCCGTATCGCTGCAAGGTCCCCACTTAAAGACCGCGATGTGGAAGTACTGGTTCAGGACCGCCAGACCACAGATATTGGTGTGATCACCTTGCACCAATAACCATCATTCCCGGCAGCGGGATATAAGATCCACTCCAACATTATCGGCTGCCTTCCCTACTACGATTGCCCCCTATCTCCCTATTTCCGTTTTCGTTATCTTGCGCCACTATGAAGCATATCCTCGTTTTCGGTGCGGGCAAGTCAGCTACATGCCTGATCGATTACCTCAAAAAGGAAACCGCTACTCATCAGTGGACGCTGACCGTAGTGGATGGTAACGCCGATCTGGCCAATTCCAAAACTGCCGGTGCGCCGCAGGCACGCGCTATTTCCATCGATGTGGAAAAAGACGAAGCACGCCAACCCCTGGTGGAATCGGCGGATATTGTCATTTCCCTGCTTCCTCCCTTTCTCCACTACCTGGTGGCGAAGGATTGTGTGACCTTTGGAAAGAACCTGCTCACCGCATCATATGTGGATGAGAAGATAGCAGCGCTTACCAATGAGATCAACGCAAAAGGATTACTATTCCTATGTGAGATGGGCCTCGATCCCGGCATCGATCATATGAGTGCGATGCAACTGATCTCAGCCATCCAGGAAAAAGGCGGAAAGATCACTTCTTTCAAATCGCATTGCGGAGGACTGGTGTCGCCCGAAAGTGATAACAATCCCTGGCATTACAAGATCAGTTGGAATCCCCGCAATGTGGTGATGGCCGGAAAAGCCGGAGCCATCTACAAAGAGAATGGCCAAACCACCGAGGTTCCATATACCGCACTTTTCAATACCGGCAATACCGTTCAGGTGCCGGGTTTGGGAGAGCTTGCCTGGTATGCCAACCGCGACTCGCTCAGTTATATCCCCACTTACAAACTGGAAAGCGCCACCACCTTTCTGCGCACCACACTTCGTTATCCGGCCTTCAATGCAGGCTGGAAGCGGATCATAGAGTTGCAACTCACCAACGAAACCCCGGAATACCAAACAGACGGGCTTTCACTCGCTGCCTTTTATGCGCTGCATTTTCAAAAGCACGGGGTCGAAAAAATCCTGTCACAACTATCAACATCAGACACCTTCTACCAGCAACTGGATTTCCTCGGTCTCCACGACCAATCCACCCTCATCAACAAAGGCCTCTAT
>JAGIAP010000338.1 GCA_017744805.1 Chitinophagaceae bacterium
TACCTGACTTGTTGAACAATTTGCTGATGATCATCGGAATGATCGAGCCTGCCAGACCGGCTGCTTTGTCGCCACTGATCCCCAGTTTGTTCTGGAGATTACCGGTCAGGTCGGACACCGCGCTTTGCATTACCGGATGCCCTTCATCTGCATTGCCATCACTGGAAAACATACTCATGATGCCGGCCCCACCTCCATTGCTCATCAGGTTCTGGATGGTCCCCATCAGGGATTCACTGGCTATATTACTGACAGTTTCGTTCTGCTCGTTGGGGATGTCGGGGTTTTGCTCAATCACCTCCTGGGAAGATTGCTTAACCATTGAGATCAATTGCTCTATCATAGTTGTGCGTTTTGGTAAATGTACGGTTTATGCCAAAAAGAACTTGTAGAGAAAGTTCGTTAATGAATGATAACTTTTTGCCATAAGGCGGGATTATTTGCCTTCTTCCTTTTTCTCCTCGTAATGATCGAAACCCTTCATCGTCCCATCCTCGTTGTACTCCGTCCATATCCCTATCCGGTTGCGGTTCTTGAACTGTCCCTTAGTCCAGATCCTTCCGTCAGGATAATAGTAAATAACCGGCCCGGTTCCGGAGCCGTCCAACTGAAGATCTCCGATGATCTGTCCGTTTGGATAGTATTCTGCAGCAAATTCCATTTTCCCATTAATTGCATAATTGTAAGCCACTACATTTCCCAGGGAATCCCTGAACACCTTTGCTTCTATGCTGTCTTTTCTGACCAGGTAATGATCGATGGTGTAAAAATCTTGACTTCCTGTAAACTCCGTATACATCGTGTCGCTCACGCGGGTTAAAGAATCGATTTTGTTCTTATCGAACTTAATGATCTCTATTCCCGACCTTTCTACCTGGTTGCAGGAAACCAGGGCAACACAAATGATGAAAAAAATAGAAAATAGGAAAATTCGCCGGTGCGTTTTGGGTAGTACATTCATCTCACTATACTACAGAATTTTGCCGAAAGGAACAATTCAGCCTCAAAACACTTCGGTTGGCAGCCCTTTCTATTACATTCATACACCCTAATTTGCACAATTGAAAGATTTGGCATTTCAACTGCAGAACACGACGCTCTAACCTGAGCATTCAACTGGTAAGTAGGCCCAGCTTGGTTATCACCGCTATTGAAGCAGGCCTGGGGGCTATCTTTGCTGTAAGTATACGCCATGATCTCTTCATACAAGTCTGACTTCACACAAACGCCTTTTAACCGAAAAAGAATACAGGAAACAGAAAGGATAACAGCCATACCGGAACCTGTTGTTTCCATCATTACTGCATTTTATAATACCGGGGAAATATTCCTGGAAACGATGTATTCCATCCTTCGCCAAACCTATCCGCATTTCGAATGGCTGATCATCAACGATGGTTCCACCAACACTGTCTCCTTACAATTGCTTACCCAGGCCGCACAAACAGACCCTCGTATCAGGATCATCGATAACGATGCCAATATCGGACTGCCTGCCACGCGGAATCATGGGGTGCAATGCGCAAAAGGCAGATATTTATTCTTTATCGATTCAGACGATATGGTAGAATACAGTTTCCTGGAAAAATGCCTGCTATGCCTGGAACTGAACCCCCATTTTTCCTTTGTAAGCAGCCATACCTTCGGTTTTGGCGCCAAAGAATATGTATGGGAATATGGATACCTGCAACCAGAGCGGTTCCTGGAGGATAATTATACCGTGAATTGTTTTGTATGCCGCCGCGCGGTATTTGACCAATTACAATACGACAATATCAAAGGAGGCATGGAGGACTGGGATTTTTGGTTGCATGCAGCTAGCCTCGGACTCTGGGGATACACTATTCCTGAATTCCTGTATTGGTACCGGGAAAGGGATGACCGGGCAAAGGACTGGCCCGATATTTTCGATGCCAGCAAGCGACAGGGATTTATCGATCGTCTCAATGAAAAATATGCGAAGAAGGTTACTTCACGCAAATTTGATGTATCCCTTTCAACAGGCTATCAGCGCCTCACCAATATTCAACCGGTCCCTTCTACTGGCCCGGGAGCAAACAATATCCTCTTTCTGCTCAACTATCAACCCGGAGAGCACCAACAACTGCTGATCCGCGACTATCTTCGTTTTTTCAAATTACAAGGCGCATCCATCACCATCCTGATCCACCGCCTGGAAGCTGACCATTACAATGGCGATTTTGTGGATATAACTGAAGATATTTTTATCTCGGACCATTTATGTGCCAAACAAAACCGGCAAGAGATATGGAAGTATCTGATCATTTCCAGGAATATTCAAAGGGTAATATCCATCAACCTGCCTTCCGACGCGCAAGACCTCCCATTCCTGAAAGCCATTTTTCCTGAATTGCAAACTGATCTTATTCTGATCAGCTTGCCCAAACAGGTCCCTATCGAAATACTGATCCGACAATACCAGTTGAATTCCCGTTGCATCGATCATATTGGTGCCAGCTCACATGAGATCCGGTTCATGCTGGAATCCAATACAGCCATGTATGGCAAAGTGTATTTTTTTCCGCCGGTAACCCGTAAACCTGTCCAACCTTTTTCCCGGCAAAAAGTGCAGCAGCAAAAAATGGAATGGGGTATCGATTCCGCTGCTTTCACCATCGCCTTCACCGGCCAGATAGGGCATGAACATTTCCATTGGTTGAAAGCACTGATACGGAAATTGAGATCCAAACAATACGATCGTTTTCTCTTTCTTTTCGGCGTCTGGGGACCGGCACTGAGCTTGTTCAACGAGTTTATCGGGCGCAATGAATTACCGGTGAATATCTGCCTGTTACCGGCAAACCCCTATCAGACCTTGCTGACAGAAACCCTTACAGTGGCAGATTGTTGCCTGGATATCAGCTCCCGGAACGGTTTCACTGATAGCTTGCGGGAAGCGCTTCGTCACGGCATCCCTGTTTTGTCTATCGGTAATGAAGGCATCAAGGATATCGTCGATCCGCAAACAGGTAAAAGATTTATTCATTACGAAAAACCAGACAGGCTGGTTTCCGACCTGCTCGCCACCCTTTCGGATCTCGCCAATAACCCAGGAAAAATGAACCGCCTGCACAGCAGTTGCTTACAAAAAGCTTCTACAGTCTTCTCCCCCGCACACCCCCTTGCCATACAATTCTGTCAACCCGAAAAACATGCTATTGTATGACCATATTCGTATCCGTTATCATTCCCTGTCATAATTATGGAGATATCATCAAAAAATCCATCCGTTCCGTTCTTCATCAAACACATCCATATTTGGAAATAATTGTGGTGAATGATGGAAGTACCGATATAGCTACATTACAGGCATTGGAAGACTTGAAAAGAGAGAATATCACCATCCTTCACCAGGAAAACAAAGGGCCTTCCGCAGCCCGAAATGCAGGCGCAGCAATAGCAAAAGGCGACTACCTGTTTTTCCTGGATCACGATGATACCATCCATCCCAACACGATTGAATTATTGCTGAAAGCCTTTCAACATTATCCTGAATTCGATTTTATCTACTCCTCCCTCTATTTTCATGGACAGATCCCGGAATACTTTGTGTGGAGGCCGCAAACCTACAACGCATACGACCTGGTCTGGAGCAGTCATCCCACACTCAGTTGCCTGATCACACGCACTGCGCACGAAAAGGTGAATGGCTTCTCCGAAAACCTGGTTTATGGTTGGGAAGATTGGGAATACTGGATCAAACTTTCGAAGCACAGCTTTCGTGGTAAAATGATCAACCTGCCGCTGTATAATTATTGGCAACATGGCAGAACGCATACAGCCGTTGCCAACGAGAATACCCGTTTCACGATCGATAAATTCATCACCAATAACCCGGACGTTTACAACCCGGTGTATATCCAGGATACAAAAAAGAAATGGAGACCGATCGTAACGATTATTGCATATCATGATTACCAATCTCCCAATGATCTTTCCAGCCTTTGGGAACAAAGTATCCCCGATAAGCAGATCATCATTGTATCCACTGATCCAACCTGTCTTACCGATACACCTGCACTCAACCGAGATGAGATAACTATCATCAATAGCCGAGATCAGCCTTTGACTGCCTGTTTTAACCAGGCATTCCGATCTGCCAAAGGAGAATTCGTTTTCTTGTTTCAAAATGCGGTCTTTGCAAAACCGACCAGCCTGGAAGAAGCTATCTGGCAAAAGATATTCGACAAGAACGCGGCATGGCATTATTATCTGCCTTACCAAAAACCGGTCCAACCCTCAGCAGCCGGATTGACAGAACAGGTTCACCAGGTAAGCGGCATACTGCTGGAGTCATCGCTGCTCCGCTTTGCCGGAGGCTTTGCAGATGGGCCATCTTTCCATTATTCCTTTCAGGATTTACTACTCCGGCTGGAGGGCGCTCATCTCGCAGGTACATGCATCCATAAAGAGATACTTTTATCAACTATTACTCAGGCAACACCGTCTGTGCCTGCGTTTGAAAAATACCCGCAATTATTCGGGCGAAGCCCACGGCTGGATCTGTTACAATTAGCACCATTGATACCTGATCAATTGTTGGAGCAACCAGTTTTCCATTCATACAAACAATCGATCGATGCTGATCTGGGAGCGCCCTGGTATAACACGGCAGCCAATCAACGCATGAACACGCCCTCCCTGATCAATCCAACGTCTGGAATAAAGAATGTGCTGTATTGTATTCCGTTTATGGAACAGGGTGGTGCCGAAAAAGTGGATATCGATATTCTGGCAGCACTGAAGCGTGATGGGTATTGGATCGTCATTGTCACCGATACTGTTTCAGATCATCCCTGGAAACCAAAGTTCGAAGCCTATGTTGATGAAATATTCCATGTAGAAACCATTACGAACAATAAAGTTCAACGGGTAAAATTCCTGGAATATTTGCTCATCTCCCGCAATGCATCCCTGCTGTTCATCAGGAGCTCGCATACAGGTTACCAATTGGCGGCATCACTACCCAAAGAGATCAAAGCCGCCATTCCCACCGTTGATCTGATGCATGCCTATGATCCCAACCAGGAAGACTGGGTCGATATTTCAGCTCCCTACGATCCTCATATCGACGAGCATATCGTTATCACCAAAGACATGCAGGAATACATGGTTTCCAATTACGGCATCAGCAGAAAAAAGACACGGGTGATCCTGAATGGCCTCGATACCAGTGTATATGCCGGCCATGCAAACCGGGGAAAGCTCCGGGCAAAAACAGGATTGAAAAAAGAAACAAGGATTATCGGTTATTTGGGCAGACTGGCCTATGGAAAGGGCCTGCTCAAATGGCTGGAAGTAGCGGCCACCCTGAATAAAACTACCCCTTCCCTTCATTTTGTGCTGGCTGGTGATGGGCCTTTAAAAACTCAATTGCAGGAAAAAGCACGAGCATTGAAGATCCACAATATCAGCTTCATCGGCTGGCAGGAAAAAGTGCAGGAAGTACTGGAAGATTTTGATATCATGCTGATGACCTCAGACATTGAAGGATTACCGGTGGTGATCATGGAAGCGCTTTGCCTGGGCATACCTGTTGTAGCACCGGATATCGGTGGTATCCGGGAGATCCTGATCAATGATTTCAGCACACTTGTTGCCGGAGATGCATCACCCAAACTGTATGCGGAAAAAATCCTGCAACTCCTGAATATGGAGGAAGGAAAAAAAGAAGGTTTACGAAAAGAAGCCATTCAATTCGTAAAACAAACATTCGACATAAAGATCTGCCAGCAAAACTACCTCGATGCCTTGAGCAGGTTGATAGCATCCAAACAAACTTCGAACAAGACAAAGGCCATCTTTACCTACCTGATCACTTCACCTTTCCTGGCAGACAATTACCGGGCGCATACAACTGTCTATGAATACCAGAACCTCTCAGAATATTATTTATTCAATCAAAACTGGCAACCCAGGCAACAACAAGCGCTAAGCAAACCTGTTCAATTCCGGCATACAAATCATATTTCCTGGATAACTCCCAGGGAAGATGCGGCAATTGCCGACTGGTATTTCAATCAATATGAAGTATTGCCTTTGTGGTTCAAAAGGCTGGGACATATCGTGAAGATCTTGTATGGAAAACGAAGCTGGCGCACTATCTATGACGATTCGGCGAAAGGCTACGATACAAGGATCGGTGTGCAGGAATGGTACAACTATGAATATGAAGTGTTGCCATTATGGTTCAAACGCGCGGGGCATGTTATCAAGATAATACAAGGCAAGAGGCCTTTATTTAGCAGAGCAGCCTCCATTAATTGATGGATAAAAAGCTAATGACACTGTGATAAAAAAAATTAGCCACGTAAAATACGTGGCTTTATCTGTGGGAGTTGACGGGTTCGAACCGCCGACCCTCTGCTTGTAAGGCAGATGCTCT
>JAGIAP010000339.1 GCA_017744805.1 Chitinophagaceae bacterium
GAGACAGGTTTAGGGGTTAAAAAGGGGAGTATTCCTGCTCCCCTTTCCTTTCAAAACTCTAAAAACTAGGAAAGGTTTTTCTTTTTTATATAGTTTCCATCAACACTGATTCCCGTTTTTAATCTCCGGTATCCGGCAATGAAAAACTCTTGATGGAAATAGCTGTAACTCAATATCCTCGCGGAAAACAAGCGATTGCAGCTCAATAGTCGGCTCCCTTTTATAACCACATTTCTATCCCTATAAAATGCGAAGAGAGTGCATCACTGCACTCTCTTTTTTTTAATTTTATCCCTTCCTCCGGTTACACTTCCCCGATATGGGAATCCCAATGGGGAATTGTCCCGGTTTCTCCACAATTATTTCTTCGTCCGAACCAGCTTGTAAATCTTTATCGCACTCATCAGCACGATCACAAATAAGATCAATCCAAGCAGTCCCCATACAACACTCATATTCTCTTTCACCACCACCAACATCACTATCGCCACCAAAAATATCGTAGCCACCTCATTCCATATGCGCAATTGCTGGCCACCATATTTGAATACTCCTTTCCATTGCTGCCTCGCGATCATATGCAGGGACCCATGGTATAAAAAAAGCCCGATAACAAATAACAATTTCATCTTCAACCAATCCGGAAATACCCCGAGCTGGTACCAGGTAGACAATCCCAGGATCAGGGTCAGTACTGCCGAAGGCCAGGTGATCCCGAACCAGAGCCTTTTAGACATCAGGTTGTATTGATCTCTCAAGATGCTGCGGGCAGGCTCGGGTTGATCCCCCGCTTCCGCATTGTACACCAGCAGCCGGGGCATATAGAACAAGCCTGCAAACCAGGTGACCACAAAAATGATATGAAGGGCTTTGATATATAAGTACATAATTCAGTTAGTTTGGTGATACCCAGCCTTATTTTGCGTCCTCCACCAATTCTTTCAACGCGCCGATCCAGGCAGGGTGCACATTCATGCAAGGTATAAGCGTGAATTGTTCTCCTCCCGCATGCAGGAAGATCTCCTTGCCCTCTTCTGCCATTTCCTCAAGGGTTTCCAGACAATCAGCTACAAAAGCAGGACAAACCACCAGTAGTTTCTTGATCCCTTCATTAGGCATTTCGCCCAGCCGCACTGCTGTGTATGGCTTTAACCATTCATCCCTCCCGAGCCTGCTCTGGAAAGAATAACTGTATCTCTCTTTCGGGATATTCAGTTTTTCCGCTACCAGTTGCGTGGTTTTCAGGATCTGATGACGGTAACAGAATGCATGCGCAGGATTATCCACATTACAACATTCGATATTTTTCAGGCAATGCTGACCGGAAGGATCGGTCTTCTGAACATGCCTTTCAGGGATCCCATGATAACTGAATACAATATGATCATACTCGTTCTCCAGATAAGGGGCGATGCTTTCCGAAAGCGCATCGATATAACGGGAATCCTTATAAAAAGGAGGAACTACAGATAATTTGAAAGGATATTTTTTCTCTTTGTGTACTTTTTTCGCATATTCCACGGCAGTTTCATAACTGCTCATGGCATAATGCGGATACATGGGCACCAGCACTACTTCTTCCAGGCCCGGGACTTTTTGCATCAATTCATCGAAAGCATCCCAGGGAGTGGGATTGCCATAACGCATGGCGATCACTACGGGCTCCTCCACCTGTTCCTGCAAGGCCTGCTGCTGCTGTTCGCTGATCACGATCAGCGGAGACCCCTCTTTGGTCCAGATACTTTTATAAGCTTCCGCAGATTTTGGCGCACGGAAAGGCACAATGATACCCTTCACCAGCAGCGCCCTCCAGAGCAAAGGGGTATCAATCACCCTCTTATCCATTAGAAATTCATCTAAATATCTGCGAACATCTTTCACCTCCGTAGAGTCCGGGCTACCGAGGTTCATCAATACAATTCCTTTTTTGATCATTGCCATAAATTCGAATGATTTGCAAAAGTAACTTTGTATTTCGTGAAAAGTGCACTGATGATCATCACTATTTTATGTGACCTTTATCATACATTAAAATGACAGTAGAATGACAGACTAATTAGGTGATTGAAAGTTCCAACGGTATTTTTGCGCTGTGATTTAGAAATTTACTTCCATGCCAGGACAGAGTAGCAAAGACATATCGAAGTTTTTTATTGCCGGAATTAACTATAAGAAGACCGACGCTGCCATCAGGGGAAAATTCGCTATCAACAATGACCAATACGCTTCCCTTCTTTCACTGGCACCTTCTTATGGGCTGAACGAATTATTCATCCTTTCCACTTGTAACAGAACCGAGATCTACGGTTTTGCTGAACAGCCAGACCAACTGATCAATTTGCTTTGCACACAAACAGAAGGCAATGCGGACACTTTCTCCCAACTCGCTTACCTGAAGAGTGGCATGAGCGCTATCCAACATATGTTCTCCGTAGGAGCGGGCATCGATTCCCAGATCCTCGGCGACTATGAGATAGTAGGCCAGTTAAAAACAGCCGTGAAGTTTGCCCGCGAAAGAGAATTCATCGGAACCTTCATGGAAAGGCTGGTGAACAGCGTATTGCAATCTTCCAAAGCCATCAAGAACAATACAGGGCTGAGCGGCGGTACCGTTTCTGTTTCCTTTGCCGCCATCCAGTTCATAAAAGAGAATATCGCAGATATCACCGGTAAAGAGATCCTGCTGCTGGGCACAGGAAAGATCGGGAGAAGCACCTGCAAGAATATCATCGATTATTTAGGTACTACCAATATCACCCTCATCAACCGGACCCAGGAAAAAGCTGCGGAACTGGCTTTTGAACTGGGTGTTCAGTATGTGCCTGCCGACCTGCTCACGGATCATATCCGCCGGTCAGATATCATCATCGTGGCCACCAATGCCGCCACTCCTACCATCCTCGCCTCCCATCTCCAGGGTCAGGGCCAAAAACTGGTGATCGATCTTTCGATCCCCTGCAATGTGGAAGAGAGCTCCCGCCAGTTGCCCAATGTTCAACTCGTGAACGTAGACGAATTGTCAAAGATCAACGACGCTACCCTCCAGAAGCGTGAAGCCGAGATCCCCAAAGCACACGCCATCATTGCCGAACATATCGCTGAATTCATCGACTGGTATGAGATGCGCAAGCATGTACCCGTCCTCAAAGCGGTAAAAACCAAGCTGAAAGAAATTCAAACCTTCCCTTCATATATTCAACTTTGTCCGGGAGAAATAACAACCCGACCCACTGATTCCGATCAAAAGATCCAGCGGGTCATCAATGGAATGGCTTCCAAAATGCGCCAGCAGAACACCCGCGGCTGCCAGTATATCGAGGCCATCAACGAGTTTATTACAACAGGTTCGAATTAACTTTGCCATCAATTGAGTGATGATAACAGGGTATCCGCTACCTTGCGGCCATCCGCGCGCGCTCCACAGCGCTATCATCAACGGTATATAAATGTTATGATCAGAATAGGAACAAGAGAAAGCCAACTGGCAGTTTGGCAAGCCAACCAGGTAAAGAACCTGCTCAGCGATCAGGGCGTTGAAGCAGAACTGGTATGCATCAAAAGCGAAGGTGATGTAGATCTCAAAACACCGCTCTATGAAATGGGCGTGCAGGGGATCTTCACCCGCAGCCTGGATATCGCCCTGCTCAATAACAAGATCGACCTCGCCGTTCACTCCATGAAGGATGTGCCCACCCAATTGCCGGAAGGCATTGCACAGGCCGCCGTACTCAAACGCGCTTCCTGGAAAGACCTCCTGATCTACAAGGGGGACAGCTTCACTTTCGACGATCAACTCGCTTCCAGTGATGCTATCATCGCCACCAGCAGTATCCGCCGGAAGGCCCAGTGGCTGAACAGGTACCCTCGTCATACTATCGAAAACCTTCGTGGTAATGTAAATACCCGTCTCCGTAAACTGGATGAAAGCTACTGGAACGGCGCCATCTTCGCCGCTGCCGGACTGGAGCGCATCGCCCTCCGCCCGCATAATTCAGTGGAGCTGGACTGGATGTTGCCAGCACCCGCACAAGGCGCCATCACCGTGGCCTGCAGGGCTAATGATCACCAACTGCTTAAGGTCTGCGACCAATTCAACGATACCGACACTGCCCTCTGCACCAAAATAGAAAGGGATTTTCTCCGTGCCCTGCTCGGCGGCTGCTCTACCCCCATCAGCGCATTGGCAGTGATAGCAGAAGGCAAGGTGCACTTCCGCGGGAATATCCTTTCGGTGGACGGGAACCATAAAGTAGAGATCGATAAGATCGTCCCCGTGAATGAAGCTGCCGACACTGGAAAAATATTCGCTACCGAACTGCTCGCCAATGGCGGGCAGGAAATTGCCGACGGAATTCAAAAAAAGCATCCCTGATCCTGAAATGACACAATACAGTATCCTTAGTACAAAAAAGCTGATCCCTTCACTCACGCAACATTTGGTGAAGCAGGGCATCGCTTGCAAGGAAGAAGAATTGATCCGCATAGAGCCCGTTCTGAATGGCGAAACGCTGGAAACCGTGCTGCCCCTCACTTATGAGCCAGGCACTGCCGTGGTATTCACCAGCCGGAACGCCGTAGAGATAGTGGCGGCAGTGCTGCACGCCAATGAAGACCTGGACGCTGCCCCGGCCCACTGGCAGATATTTTCCCTTGCCGGCAGTACCCGCGATGCCGTGATAGAGCTCTTCGACAACTTGCCTACCGGTGAAGTATACACGGGAGCCCTCCTGGCAGAGACCATCATCGCCGCAGGCGATATCCACCGGGTGGTTTTCTTCTGCAGCAACCAGCGCAGGGATGAACTTCCCGATACACTCAGTGAACATGGCATTGAGGTGCATGAAGTGATCACTTATGAAACCATCGAAACACCGGTAACCGTTCAGGAAGCCATCGATGGCGTACTGTTCTTCAGCCCCAGTGCTGTCAGCAGTTTTTTCTCTGCCAATCGCTTACCTTCTTCCACCGTTTGTTTTGCCATCGGCAACACAACTGCCAAAGCCATCACAGCCCATACCAACAATAAAGTGATCATCAGCCTAACACCGGATCAGCAAAGCATGCTGAGCCAGGTGCAGGAATATTTCATCAAGAAGTAATTAATAAATATAAAGATGCTGCAAAACGACCTGTTATTAAGAACACTGAGAGGAGAAGCCACTGAACGTACGCCCGTATGGATGATGCGCCAGGCAGGCCGCTATCTCCCCGATTATATGAAACTGAAGGCAAAGTATTCTTTCTTCGAACGGTGCCGTATACCCGAGCTCGCCACAGAGATCACCATTCAGCCCGTTGAACAGGTAGGAGTGGATGCAGCCATCATTTTCTCCGATATCCTGGTAGTTCCGGAAGCCATGGGCATGGAAGTGCAGATGATCGAAAGCAAGGGGCCCAACTTACCTGACCCCATCAAATCTTACAGCGATCTTTCCAAACTCCGCATCCCTGACGTGAACGAAAGCCTGGGCTATGTATACGACGCCCTCCGCCTCACCAAAAAAACACTGGCAGGCCGTGTACCCCTGATCGGTTTTGCAGGCGCTCCCTGGACCCTGCTCTGTTATATGGTGCAGGGCAAAGGCTCCAAAACCTTCGACGAAGCAAAAGCATTCTGTTATACCCAGCCGGAAACAGCGCACAAGTTACTGCAGATGATCACAGACACTACCATCGCTTACCTCAAAGGGCAGGTGCAGGCAGGCGTAGATGTGATCCAGATCTTCGATAGCTGGGGCGGACTGCTGAGCCAGGAAGATTTCGAGATCTACAGCCTTCAATATATCCGCCAGATCGTGGAAGCCCTGAAAGATGAAGTGCTTACCATCATCTTCGCCAAGGGCGCATGGCATAGCCTGGACCGCATGGCAGCCACCGGCGCTCATGGGCTGGGCATCGACTGGTGCAATACGCCGCAGTTCGCACGTCAACAAGCTGGCGATCGGGTGGTGTTGCAGGGGAATTTCGATCCGGCAAAATTGTTGTCGCCCATCCCTGAAATTGAAAAAGCAGTGAAGCAGATGCTGGATGGCTTCGGCGGATACAAGCATATCGCTAACCTGGGGCATGGTATTCTTCCAAACGTTCCGGTAGATCATGCAAGAGCGTTTGTAGATACCGTTAAGGCGTATACGAAAAAAGGATAAGCATATGAACAATCCCATCAAAGACAATTGGATATCGTTCATCCATGATCTCCAAAACCGCATCTGCGCTGCCCTCGAGGCCGCAGACGGTCAGGCACGGTTCATGGAAGACGAATGGCAAAGGCCGGAAGGCGGTGGCGGCAAGACCCGCGTGATAGCCAACGGAAAACTGTTTGAGAAAGGAGGCGTGAACACCTCCGTAGTATAC
>JAGIAP010000033.1:0-9307 GCA_017744805.1 Chitinophagaceae bacterium
GGGCTACACGGTCTGCAATTCGCTGACCTGTACTGAGCTTCTCCATGCTGGGATGCTCTATCTTCTCCAGGATCAGCTTTTCCTGCTCCACAGATTGCAACACGATATCATGTAGTTTTTTGAGATGATCATTCTCTGTATCCAACAGGTTATGGATATACCTGGCTTTTTCCGGGTTCATACGCCTTGAATTTATTATGAAGTTAGTGTATCGGAAGGATACATCAACGGCTTGCGGATCAGGCTGTTCACCAGCTATTAACACTCGTTAAACCACGGTTAAGCAGGGGTAGAAAATGAATACGGGAAAAAATAATGGATAGCTTTATATCAGAAATCAATTCTCTCATTTAAATCAAACAGAAGATGAAAAAGTTACTGATCGCTGCAGGTTTCGTATTAGCAATGACAGGATTGGCCACTGCGCAGACCACACCTGCCCAAACTCAAACAAAGACAGAAAAAACAGCACCGGCCAAAGGTTCAATGGGAAAACATGGTCACCATCATGGAAAGAAACATCATGCAGCAAAACCCACTAAGTAACCGGTATCCTATCAATTAAGTTAAAACAACTTTAAGACATTGCAATAGCATAAACTAGGTTTGTATTAGGGGTTTTTTTGAACGTCGTACAGGGATAAGTACGGCGTTTTTTTTTCGTTCGTGAGGGATTGTTGGGGGAGGTTTTTGTGTGGCGGTGGATCGGGCATGCGCGCGCAAAGGGATATGAAAGGCGGTTGTGGAAATGAACCGGCGCGGGAGGATGTTTTTTGAACTGTTTTTTGGAATGATGGGCGGTGGTAATGCTCTTGGGCTTCTTCGCTTACATTTCCAAGACCGATCTTTCATATCCCTTTGCGCACTATCTCTCCGAATGTGCAACAACCATAGGCCCCCAATACCCCCCGCTCACTCAATGGGGGAGGGGAGGATGGGGAAAGAGTGCATCCCCCGAAGTAATGGACACAAAAATGCCCGTAGGAGGTCATGGAGAAGTGAGGATACGGGTATATAGGTATATAGGAATATCTCGCAATGCTAATGCCAATACCAGGGCTAATTCATATTTGGATCCGCGCTATTCCATTCAAAGGCAGAATCAGAACATTGCCGATTTTTCTTACTCTTAATTATTCAAAACCTCTGGCCGGTAATCTGGTGCTGATGCACCCGCAACCTATAGCGGCGAGGGGTATGAAAACAGGACCTTTGAAACAAAAGCGAAGAAGCTCATCAGAATTATCAAACCCCTCATCTTTCCCCTCAGAAGCCCCATAACACCACTACTGCGGCGGTTTGTTTCAGCAGACCGGTTTTCATACCCCGAGTCCGCGAAACCCCGAGTCCGCGATATCCGGATGTGGCGCAAATGAAAAAGCCCCGGGGTTACCGGGGCTTGATATTGTAGCTATTCAGGTGTTACGCTTTTTTGGCAACAGGTGCTTTCGGCCTGGCCGGAGCAGCAGTTGTGCTTCCTTTGGGGGCTTCACCCAGTGGTTTGTCCTTTCCAAAATCAACGAGGATCGGAGCAGATACGAAGATGGAAGAGTACACACCAGTCAGTACACCGATCAGCATCGCGAAGGCGAAGCCTTTGGTTACTTCACCACCTACCAGGAAGAGGATGAGGATGGTGAGGAACACGGTGAATGAGGTCATGATGGTACGGCTCAATGTATCGTTGATGGCCTTGTTGATAACGGTGGTCTTGTCGGCACCGATCATTTCACGGCTGTACTCACGGATACGGTCGAACACGATCACCTTATCGTTCATGGAGAAACCGATCACGGTAAGGATAGCTGCGATGAAGTGCTGGTCAACTTCCAGTGAGAACGGCATTACATCCTTCAGGAAGGAGAATACGGCCAGGGTAACCAATACGTCGTGCAACAGACCTACGATGGTACCGAGTGAATATCTCCAGTCGCGGAAACGGAGAAGGATATACGCTGCGATGATGAACAAGCTCCAGAAGGTAGCCCATTGTGCACCTTTTTTCAGGTCGTCGGAGATGGTGGCATCTACGCGTTTGAAGCCCTGAACATATTTGGTGGTAAAGTCTGTATGTGTGGCTCCTGTATTCAGGAAAGGCTTGAGGCCTTCATACAGTTTGTTCATTACAGTAGAGTCGCCTACAGTACCGGATTTTTCGATCAGGTAGTCCGTAGTGATATCCAGTTGGTTGGCTGCGCCATAGGTCTTAACTACGGGTGTTTTCTCGAAAGCGTGCTCCAGGGCGGTGCGAACCTGCTCCAGGTTAACGGGTTTCTCGAATTTCACTACATAGCTGCGACCACCGGAGAATTCAACACCATATTTGAAACCGTTGATCAGCGCGCCGATACCGAGGGCGAGGATCACGAAGGATACCACATATGTTTTCTTACGTAGTTCGATGAACTTGTAAGCAGCATGCTTGAATACTTTGCGGCTAATCGGCGTGAAGTAGTTGAAGTGACGGTTCTTCCTTGTCCAGAAATCGCTGATCAGCCTTGATACCAGGATACCGCAGAACAGGGACAGGATGATACCGATGATCTGTGTGGTAGCGAATCCGAGTACAGGACCGAGACCGAAGTAGAACAGGATGATAGCGGTCAGCAGGTTGGTGATGTGGGCATCGAATACGGGCGCCATAGAGCGTTTGTAACCGTCGATCACTGCTTGCTGGTAGCTCTTTCCTTTGGTCAGCTCTTCTTTGATACGCTCGAAGATCAGTACGTTGGTGTCTACCGCGATACCGATAGTGAGTACCAGACCTGCGATACCGGGAGCGGTAAGTGTAGCGCCCAATACGCTGAGGATACCTACGGTGAAGAGCAGGTTGAGGATAAGCGCGATATTGGCCACCCATCCGCCGGTGTTGTAGTACACCACCATCAGGATGAAGATCACTGCAAATGAGATGGCGAATGACAGCATACCACCTTTAACGGCGGCCTGACCGAGGGTAGGTCCTACCACTTGTTCCTGAACGATCTTGGCAGGGGCTTCCAGCTTACCAGATTTCAGGATACTGGCGATGTCCTGGGCCTCTTCGATCACGAGGTTACGGTTCTGGGAACCTTTACCCATGGTGATGCGTGAGCTACCACCGTCGATCTTCGTTTGAACGTTCGGTGCTGTATAAACGATATCATCGAGTACGATGGCGATCGACTTTCCGATATTCTTTTCTGTCATGCGGGCCCAGATGGCTGCACCGGCGGGGTTCATGGTCATGGTAACCAGAACCTCGTTGGTCACAGGATCGAATTCCTGTTTCGCATCTTCGATGGCTTCACCTTCCAGTTCTGCGCCTTCTTTACCGGGAATGGTCTTGATGGCGTAGAGGTTGAGGAGGGGGATGAGGGTACCATTGGCATTCCTTTCCTGTTTGCCCCAGAGGAACTTCACGTTGCCGGGGAAATTATTGCGAACTGCAGGGATGCTGAGATAGTTATTCACTGCACCAGTGTCCTGTAGACGGGAAGTACCGATATAGTTGGCGTAGAGCACACGGCCGGAAGCGTCTTGCTGGGGCTGTGCGGGATAGAGTTTCTGGAAGAGTGGGTTGGCCTTGGTAGAGTCCACTTTTGCAGAAGCGGTAGAGTCGGGGATGATATTTCCGAGTGAATCAACCTTGTTACCGGCGAGATACCCTTCGAGGGTTTTGTCGGCAGACTGCAGTGAGTTGGCCAGTTGTTCCAGGGTATACACTTCCCAGAATTGCAGGTTGGCAGTTGATTGCAGGTATTTCCTCACTCTCTCGGGGTCGCTGGCGCCGGCCAGTTCCACGGTGATGATACCCTTGGTCTCATCCAGTGAAATGGTAGGTTGGGCAACACCGAATTTATCGATACGCTTTCTGAGCACCTCGTAGGTTTGGCCCATCGCGTTATTAGCCTGTTGATTGATATAAGTGATCACCTGGTTGTCGCTGGCAGTGGAGGCGAGCTTATTGTTCGCATTGGCGAAGAGAGGGGCCATGCGGGCACCGGGGTTCACTTTCCTGAAGGCGTCAGCAAAGAGCGAGATATAGTTTTGATCGCTATTCAGTTTTAACCGGTTAGCTTCGTCAATAGCTTTCAAAATCTGGGGATCCTTGGCGTTATTGGCCAGTCCCTTGATCAGTCCATCCAGTGCGATATCCAACGTTACGTTGATACCACCCTGAAGGTCGAGACCAAGTCTCAGCTCGCTTTCTTTTGCTTTCTGGTAAGTCTGTCCCCACCATGTGATCTTGGTGTCGGCAGTGCTGTCCAGCAGGTCTTGCCTGCGTTGTTTCAGCAATTGGTCCAGAGTGTCCTGGTAAAGGGCGGCAGCTTCTTTGTCGCCGGGATACTTCTGCGCGGCGGTCGGGTAGGCTCTTTTAATCTGCTGTAGTGCTTTCTCACCCATGGCCTTTTCGTGCTTGTTCACGAACCAGGTAAAGGAAAGCTGGTACAGCGAGATGCCTATTAAAAGGGCAGTAAAAATGCTAACCAGTGCTCTCATTTCAGTGTTGTTTATTTTTTTAGGAGTTGGCAAAGATAGGGTTTTCAGGCAGAATCGGAAATACGAAAATCAGGCTGCCAGAGGGGTATGTAACTCCTGTCCGGACTGGGATTCCGGGCAATTCTGAACCAATTTCAATATGACCTGCAACTGTTATCAAACTTTGCGTGGATTTTGTATTTTTCGGGAATGAAAATACGTGTTCTGGCTCTGATTTGCTTATCCTCTTATCTTTTTTTGTCATGCAAACAACAGAAAGAGATACAAAAGCTATCTGAAAAGCGCCTCCAAGAAACGGCTGTAACCCAGCCCCCGCCTGTATTGCCGGCCGAAATACCTGCCGGCAGGACGGACTCCCTGCTCGTTTCCATTTTACAGCAATACCCGCAGTATTTCGACTCCATATTGCGTAAACCCGACGATTACAGGGTGCAGATCATCTATACTCAGATCGACCGCGGCCCCAATAATATGCCCTTTTTCACACCTTATTATTACCAGGTGGACCCCAATCGGTATTTCTATCCGGCCAGTACCGTCAAAATGCCCACCGCCCTGCTGGCCCTCCAGAAACTACATCAAATGAAGGTTCCGGGGGTGGACAAATACACTACCATGATCACGGACTCTGCCTGGAGCAGGCAAACCCCCGTATTCAACGACCCCACCACGCCGGACGGAAAGCCCAATATCGCCCAGTACATCAGGAAGATATTCATGGTAAGCGATAATGATGCGTATAACCGGTTGTATGAATTCCTCGGTCAGCAATACCTCAACGAAGAGCTCAGGAAAAAAGGTTATTCCTCCGCTGAGATCATCCACCACCTGGAAGTGGTGATGACCCAGGATGAGAACCGCCATACCAATCCCGTTACCTTCCTGGGGCCTTCCGGCGACACGCTCTTCCACCAACCCATGCAGGTGAGCGCCCTCCAACCAGTGCCCCGCCACGATCTTATCGGCAAGGGATACGAGAAGAATGGAAAGATCGTGAACCAGCCTTTCGATTTCTCCCGGAAGAACCGCATCAGCCTCGAAGACCTCACCGGTGTTCTCAAATCCATCCTCTTCCCCCAGGCAGTGAGTGCACAACACCGCTTCGATATCGATGCCGACGATTACCGCTTCATTTGGAAATACATGAGCCAGTACCCGCAGGAAAGCAGGTACCCTCCCTACGATACCAGCTTCCAGGACGCTTATGCCAAATATCTTTTCTATGGCGCAGAAAAAGGCAGTCTCCCCAAACAGTTCCGCATCTTCAATAAGATCGGCGATGCTTATGGCTTCCTGGTGGATGTGGCCTACTTCGCAGACTTCGATAGGAATGTGGAGTTCATGCTTTCCGCCACCATCCTGGCCAATAAGGACGGAGTGTTCAACGATAGCCAGTACGATTACGATACCATTGGTTTCCCATTCATGAAAAACCTGGGACGCGTGATTTATGAATATGAATTAAAAAGAAGCAGGAAAAACGCCCCTGATTTGAATGAGTTCAAATTGTTGTACGATAAGTAAGGATTAGAAAGTCCGAATGCGTGTTATGCATTACTTTTGCGTCTCACGTAAAGCAAGCAACAGACAAACATTATGCAACTATCATCCCGATTGAACCTTTTCAACGAACCAGAGACGCTGAAAATGGCAAAGCTCGGCCGCGAACTGCGCGCCAAAGGCTTCGATGTAATTGACCTGAGTTTGGGCGAACCCGATTTCGACACGCCTGAGCATATCAAAGAGGCTGCGAAGAAAGCAATTGACGACAACTACAGCCACTACACGCCTGTAGCCGGTTATCCCGATCTGCGTGAAGCGGTTTGTTTCAAGCTGAAGCGCGACAATAACCTCGATTATAAAGCTGAGAACATCATCGTATCCACCGGCGCCAAGCAAAGCCTGGCCAATGTGGTGCTCGCTACCGTGAGCAAGGGTGATGAAGTGGTGATCCCCACTCCATACTGGGTTACCTATTCCGAGATCGTGAAGCTGGGCGAAGGCGTATGCAAGCTCGTTCCCACTTCCGTTGAGAACAAATACAAGATCACGCCTGCTCAACTCGAAGCAGCGATCACCGATAAAACAAGACTGTTCATCTTCTCTTCTCCCTGTAACCCCAGTGGTTCCGTGTACAGCAAGGAAGAACTGGCAGGCTTAGCCGAAGTATTCCGTAAACATCCCAATGTGTTCATTCTCTCCGACGAGATCTATGAATACATCAACTTTGTGGGTAAGCATGAGAGCATCGCTCAATTCGAGGACCTGAAAGACCGTGTGATCATCATCAATGGTTTGAGTAAAGGTTTCGCCATGACCGGCTACCGCCTCGGTTATGTGGCTGCTCACCCCGATGTGGTGAAAGCCTGCGAAAAACTCCAGGGACAATTCACCAGCGGCACCAACAGCATCACCCAGCGTGCTGCTATCGTGGCGCTCACTACCGATCTTCGCCCAACCGAAGAAATGGTACAGGAATTTGCCAGAAGGAAGAAAAGAGTGCTCGAGATCATCGCAGCCATTCCAGGCCTGCAACTGGCCGAGCCCGATGGTGCCTTCTACGTATTCCCTATCGTGAGCAGCTATTTCGGCAAGTCCGATGGCAATGAGACCATCAAGGATGCCGACGACCTCTGTATGTATATCCTGAATAACGCGCACGTATCCACCGTTACAGGCCGTGCGTTTGGGGAGCCCACCTGTATCCGTATCTCCTTTGCCAACAGCATGGAGAAGATCGAGGAAGGCTGGAAGAGGATCAGCGCAGCGCTCGCTAAACTGAAGTAACCGACTTCTTTTCATATTCAAAGCTCTGGCAGTGTTCAAACGCTGCCGGAGCTTTGTTTTTAGGGCATGGCTTCTACTTATGTGATAAATTAATTATATTTAGTTACCCATAATTATTACTGCCATGAAAAACTTCTTCCTTATTGCTGCCATAGCAGCCATTACCATTTCTTTCCTCAACGCCTGTTCAGGTGATAATGTAGGTTCCCTCCAGGTGAAGATCGATTCCCTGCAAAAAGAATTGATGGCCTTTCAAGCTGAGAAAGCCGATATCGCAGCGCGACTGGTCCGTTTCGATTCCCTCGATTTTGAGATCTATAGTAAACAGCAATGGCAGGACCTGCATATCAGTCATGATTCCAATATCGTGGTGATCTATCCGGATGGTCATCAAACCACCAATCTCGCAGATCATATTGAAGCATTGAAACCGATGTTCGTGTTTGCGCCCGATACCAAGATCATCGAACATCCAATCAAATTCGGGTCTGGGGAATATACCTGTGTAACGGGGATCATTACCGGAACATTCACCAACGCTATGCCGGTTGGTAATGGCATCATGGTGCCACCTACCGGTAAGCCTTTCCGGCTGAACATGTGTACGGTAGGACAGTGGAGGGATGGAAAGATGATCAAAGAGACCTTGTTCTGGGATAATGCTGCGCTGATGCAACAGATCGGGTTGGGGAAATAGACCAGTAAGCGGAGTTAACTTAGTGAGCGCCCGTCGCTCGCCGGAGGCGAGCGACGGGGCAAACCCTGATTATTTTTTACGGCTTACAATGCCGCCTTTCTTACTATCTACCGTTATCGTATATCCGCTATTCCCCTGCACTATCCATCTTACTGTAACCGTACTCATACCCGGGATATTGGCCACTTCAATAGTGGCAGGATCATTCTTCTGTTCCTTTGAAATGCCCAGGTCCCTGTTCTCTACGACCATTCCTGCCAATACTTTGGTGCCGGAAATGTTGACCTTATCCGGTACCTCGATCTTGTACTTCAGGTCCTGACTGGCATGGGTGGGGATCACCCGTTCATTGGAAATGATGGCTGTCACTTCTTTCAATCCATCGCCCAGATCCTTTTCCATGATGGAATCGATACTGAGTTTGGGTGTTTGGTAACAATGGAAAACGCTAAAGCTCATATTGCGGTGGGCATCGGCTTCCAGCAGGAAACCGGGGTGCATACGACCGAAATTCTTCTTGAACCCACCGATCTCGATCTTTCCGTACTGCGGATGATCATAAGGTTTCCAATCCACGAATGCATCCTTGAACAGCAAATAACGATCAAATGTATACGAAGGATCGGTGGCAGGCGTTTCCTCATCTGCCCCCTTGTTGAACATCAGGTAGCCGGTCCAGAGCTCATTCGAGAAAGTATAAACGCCACGGCCCCCATAGAACCAGTCGAGCTCGCCACCATACACCGAGTACATATCTTTATACACTACCAGGTAGCGGTATCCGGGCATCAGGCTTTCCCCTTTTTTGGCCAGGAAATCATAGATGGCGATATCTGCCTGATTGTAGGTGCCGATATCCTCGATGGCGCCGGGACCGCGAAGGATCATGCCGCCTGCATTGTGATAGGATTGCGCGGCCGCGATATTGGGATGCTTCATCACAAATTCCATCACGGCGCGGTTCTCGGGCAGGGAGAAAGGATATTTGTAAGCGCCTCCCTGAATGGGGTTCGGCTGCCAGTTCCAGCCCCAGTCGCGGTTAGGATCATACTGATGTGTAGGCGCATCTTCATTCACCAATCCATCACCATCATTGTCGATGCCTTCGGCGCCGAGTATCTCATAATCCCCTTTTTCATCGGGGCCTACCTGCACCATTTTACGGGGATCCTGCGGGTCTTGCTTCCAGCGGCCATTGGGATTTTTGCGACGCATCATGGTGATGCTGCCATCGCCGTCGAGATCATCGTATGGATCTTCATCGATACTGCCATCGCGGTCGTTATCGATAGGGATGAGGCCAGAGCGTGGTGAATGCGCAGTGTTCGGCTCATGAAAGAA
>JAGIAP010000033.1:9317-23723 GCA_017744805.1 Chitinophagaceae bacterium
CGCGCATCAGGGTTGATGGTAGGAACGATATAGAATGTTTTGTCGGCCAGCAGTTCCCTGATGAAGGCATTGTCTGCGTAAGACTCCAACAGGTACCAGGCCGTGTACAGGGCAAACTCGCTTCCCTGCACTTCATTGGAGTGGATATTGCCATCGATATACATGGCCGGCTTGCGGTCGGCCTCTCCTTTTTTAAGATCGGAAATGGTGAGGCACCAGAGATCCCTGCCTTTGTAGGATTTGCCTAATGATTGCAGTTTGCAGAGATCGGGATGGGCGGCCGCCAGTTTTTTGCAGATATCGGTGATGGCAGCATGATCGTTGTACCGGTTCCAACTGATGAGCACTTTGGGATTTACCGGGGTGCCAACGGCTTTGAATACCTGGTTGGGCTGCTGTGCCTGCAGGCAAAGGCCGAAGGCCAGGGTTGCAGGAAGCAATAAAGCGGTTCTTATCTTGGATGTCATAGATCGAAATTTGTGAATGGATACTACAGGTTGATGGTGGTTACGGTATTGCCGGTGGTAGGGCAATTGGCTTCGATACTGATCTTGCCCGTGCCGCGGATCAGCCAGCTCAACGGCTGACTGCTATTGCCTTCCAGCGATCCAAGCGTTTGGTTCTTCCGGCCACTGAGCACCTGTTGATTGCCGTTGGTATTCACCTTTACCTGTATACGTTTGGTGAAATAATTTCGCTCCCCCATTTTGGTATGCGATGCCAGGAGCCCCTTATTGGTCACATCCATCGTAACGCGTGTAAGGTTATTACCGATCTTTTCCGTTTTGATATTCAGGAATTCCAATGATGGCTGGTAGCTGGCCAGTTTGACCAGGAAGTTCGTGTGTTGTTGCACGATAGCAGGCACCATTTTGTAGGGAGGATTGATCAGCACATAAGGATCCAGGCCACCCACTTCCACTTTCTGTTGCGGGAAGTCCGGATGGGCAACGGCTTTCCAATCCGTGAAGGTATTGGTGATACCTTGTTGCGCTGCCCATCGCAGGTAGTTGGCAGCAGGATCGTCGATGGTAAAGGCTTTTTCTTTTTTGGATGTATCGGGTTTTGTTTTGGGAACAGCCCATCCCGGAGTGCTGAAACTGTACCGCGCATAATGGTAATAGGCCCATGAAAGCAGGTCGCCCCCTGTGGCATTGGCCCTGGGGGCATCTTTGAACGAAACCGTCTTGTTGTAGAGATCGGATACCGTTACATTGGCTTTTACATCCGCTTCCAGCCAGCCATTCGCGATCTTCTGCGATGCCGCGGCTGCATTGAAGCTCAGCGGGGTGGAAAGATTGTTATTGGTGCCGAAGCTCACTACTGCATACACATTGAAAAGCTCATAGAGTTGATCCAGCAGGGCCCTGGATTCAGGTTCCGAAACGGCAAACTCCCCTGAACCGGGAACGAAGGGAGGATAATTATGGGTAAGGTTCTTATTGAATTGTACGCCACCTTCTCCATCTTCATTGAAGCGGTTGTCCTTATCGTTATCGATGCCCTCTGTGTAAAGAAGGTATTGTCCTCTTTCTCCTTTGGAAGCATCGGCTTTGATGAGTATGCGGGGATCATCGGGGTGGGGGCGATATTCTCCGATGGGGGATTCCACGCGCATGAGCGTGATCTTTCCATTATTATCGAGATCGTCGTACCCATCCTCGTTCATTTTTCCATCACGGTCATCATCGGTATTGGCAGCATTGCCTTGTCGCTCGTAGCGAAGTTTGGCAAAGTATTGCTCCGATGCATCGGGGCTCATGTTCGGAAAAACGTAGAAAGTGGTGCCACTGAGCAATTGACGGATGGAGTCTGTCTGGCTGGCGGCCAGCAGGTTCTCCGCAAATCCCAGAGCTAATTCCGAACCGAGCAGATGATGGCCTTCCACGCCGCCGATCACTGCGATGGCAGGTTTGGCCGCGGCAGGTTGAGTGCCGATAGTGATCATCCAGATGTCTTTGCCACCGGTGGTTTTGATGAGCGACCTCACATTCACCAATGATGGATAGGCTGTTTGAAGGGATTGTATTCGCCGGGATTGTTGCTGATGATTGCTGTAATCAGCAGGAGACTGCGCTGCCGATAGCAAAGGCAGGCTGTACAGCGCGAGGGCTGTCAGGGCTTTTCTCATGCGTTAGAATTTGAAAATAAATATAGCGGTTAAGTCCCCAATTGTCAAATGGAATGGATGAAAGGCATTCAGTGCTTTTGGGCAGCAAGGGCGATCAGTTCTTTATGAAGGGCCAGCACCTGCGGAAGTACGGGTTGCTGATCATCATTGACGATCACGTAATCGCATAAGCGCATTTTGATATTCTCGTCTATCTGCTTGCTCATGCGGGCCATCACGGCCTCGCGTGTGATATTGTCGCGCTGCATGGCGCGATGGATGCGTAAGGTAGTGGGGGCAAATACACCGATGATATAGTCCAGCGAAGCGCCGGAGCCGGTCTCGAAGAAAATGGCAGCTTCCTTGATGGCGTATGGTGTGGTTTGCGAGCGCATCCATTGCTCCCCGTCGCGGATAGTGGCGGGATGCACCAATGCGTTGAGCTGTTCCAGTTTTTCCTTGTTATTGAAAACCGTTTGGGAAAGGTAGTGGCGGTTGAGTATCCCGTTAGTGTAACTTTCAGCGCCGAATGCAGCGGCAATGGCTTTGCGCAGCGAGGGATCCTCGTTCATGATGCGCTTGGCGGCATCATCGGCATAGTACACGGGAATGCCCAGCACTTCGAATATTCGTGCCACTGTGCTCTTTCCTGAGCCGATGCCACCGGTGATACCTACGCTGATCATGGGCTGTAAGTTACGGAAGGCGAGCGATTATGCTACGCGAAAAGCCACAAAATAATAGTTGTTGGCAGCCCCGATCAGTTCCAGGTTCACATAATAGGATTGCACAAAATCGAGATAGGCTTTGAACTCATGTGTAGGCACCGCAAACTCATCAAAGAAAATGATATCGCCTTTCTTGAGCAGGGGTGCCAGTGCAGAAAGTGCATACAGGGTAGCCGTATAGAGATCGGCATCCATCATGATCACATTCTTTTTGTTGTTGGCAAAAGAAGCGGCGAATCCCGGCACTGTTTGCTGGAAAAGCCCCTGATGGAATTTCACCCTGTCATCATTCACTTCAGGGAAGGAGTTGTTATTGCTGAATTCCCCTTTTTTGAACGGACCGTAATCCTCGGGAAGGCCGGTGAAGGTATCGAAGCCATGGAAGCGACTTTCAGGCAGTTTGTTCTGCTGGGTGAACCACCTCATGGAATAGCCCTGTGCTACACCGAATTCCAGGTAGGAGATGGGCTGTTGATGAAGGTTCTCTCTCTTGACCACCCACTCGTAGAATTCATATCTTTTTTGATAGTCCCATTTGGAAGGGAAATCGTTCTTTTCTCCTTTGTTCTTTCGGGTCCAGGCAGAGAATTTGGACAGATAGACCAGGTTCAGGAACAGACCACTAAAGAAATTGAATATTATATGTAACCGGAGATAAATGAAAAGGATCTTGGTATACCTAATAAAGAAAAGCTTCATGCAGATTGAAAAGTTTATATATATGTAATTGTTGAATAGATTACATATCGCGTAAAAATAGCAATTCCTTATTTCTCCCAATAAAAATGGCGCCACAATCTTTTGCGGCGCCATTCTTATTAAAAGCAATGATCGCTTACTTGGCAGGAGTTGCAGCAGCGGCTTTATTGATATTGTTGGTCCACTCCATGGAGATGGCACTTTTTTCGATCTTGATATAGCTACCAGGGCTGGTTTCCAGTTGGATGGTACCATCTTCGTTCATCTTGTTTACGGTACCGTGGATACCTGCGATGGTAACGATCTTGTCGCCTTTACCGAGGTTCTCCTGGAATTTTTTGGCCTCTTTGGCTTTCTTGGCTTGTGGACGGATCATGAACAACCAGAATACCAGGATCATACCACCCAGTAAAACCATGTTCATCCATGCGCCACCGCCTTGCTGAGCCTGTAAAAAAATCACTAACTGTGTCATTGTATTGAATTTGAGAATTTGTGTTTGAAATATTGTTACTTATTATTTGGATTGAGGGATTACTTCAACGTTGAAGCTCACTTCATGTGTTTGAGTGCCGTTGGTATTGGCATCCACTGAAATGCTTTTATGGTTCATGCCTGCCCTGCCCTGGCTGTTGAAGCTGCCTTTGATCTCGCCGGTGGCACCGGGAGCGATCGGCTCGGCAGGAGGGTTGGCCACGGTACATCCGCAACCGGGATGAACCCCGCGGATCACCAGTGGTTTGGTGCCGGTATTCTTGAAACGGAATACCACTTCCACTACCTGTCCTTCCGTGATCTTGCCCAGTTCCAGGGTAGAGTCGATCCACTGGATATCTGTCAGTTCCTTCGTATTGATCAGATCAGGTTGTTTGTAGGTCTGTTCGCTATTGCCACAGGCTGTTGCCAGTATTGCCGCGAAAATGAATATGGATATGTTTCTCATCAGGCCAACAATTTTTACAAATCTAATGAATGAAGATATTGATCAGTTGGGTTTGTTATTAGGATTCGGTGAAAATGCCACTTTACGCATTTTATTATCACGCACCAGGTCCTTGTGGATATTGTCCAGGATACCGTTCACGAACTGACCGCTCTGGGGCGTGCTGTACTCCTTGGCCAGGTCGATATATTCGTTGATGGTCACCTTGGGTGGAATGGTCTCGAAGAAAAGGAATTCGCAAACGCCCATACGCATCAGCAGCATATCCAGTACGGCGATCCGGTCTGCATCCCAGTTCTTGAGCTTGGGGCGGATATATTCCATGGTGAGCTCTTTCTTCTCTACGGTAGTTTCCAGGAGTGTTTTGGCGAAATACCATTTTTCACTTCCCAGCAGTTCCTGGAAATTGAAATTGACGGGCTTGGCCAGGAAGGTCATGAGCAGTTGGCTCAGCATATCACCATCATCGTCCCAGTTGCTGAAATATTCTTCCACATAACTTTCGAAGCGCTCATTGGAAAGCATCATTTGTGTGAAGATGAATTCCAGGATCTCTTTTTCCGTTTTCTTCTCTCTTCCCTGGATAGCGATATATTCTTTGTATTCCGTTTTCTCGCACAATTCCTGGTAGATCTTTTTCACCATATCCTGATCTGTGATGGCAGAGGGTTTGGCCTCTTTCTTAGCTTGTAACCAGGAAGGGGATTCAATGATCTTCCACAACAATTCGTTGCCTGCGAGCTTGGTATTTACATTGAGGTCTTCGGCTGTAGGTCGGTGTTTGGCTGCACGGTTGCGGGCGTCGGTTTCTGCGTAGCGGGCCAGTTCAGTAAGAAAATGAACCATGAACACAAACAGTTGCTGCGACTGATCGAATTGTTTCTGTAATAATTTCACCTGTTCGGCGGTTGATAATTTCTTTTCATCTCCTGACTCTGCGAACTGGCTTTCCACAGCATACAAGGTCTGCATTACTTTCACACGAATATTTCTTCTGCTGATCATTTTCTAAGAACTGTTTTAGAGCGGGCAAAGCTAATTCATTTAAGGCTACCCCCCAAAATTAGGATTGGGTGGGGTAAGACACCCTGTCTGAAAAAATGGCATTGGGAATGAACGAGATAGGGGCCAAAATCCGGGAGTTTTTGGCAGGAGACCACCACAATCCGGAAAAAATGACTTGTTAAATGTCCCGGACAGCCGATTGGTATGAAATTCGTTTACCTTTGGCAACCTTATGGCCAGCCGGTTGTTACATGCCTGCTGGTATTAAATATCAAAATCATAAAAACTGATACAAAATGGCTAAGAAGTTAAATGTTACCCCACTGCACGACAGGGTAATTGTGAAACCTGCTAAAGCGGAAGAGAAAACTGCTGGTGGTATCATCATTCCTGATACAGCAAAGGAAAAACCCCAGCGCGGAACCATCGTAGCTGCCGGCCCCGGCAAAAAAGATGAGCCCGTTACCGTTAAGGTTGGAGACACCGTACTGTATGGCAAATATGCCGGTACTGAGATCCAGATCGAAGGTGAAGACCTCCTGATCATGAGAGAGAGCGACATCTTAGCAATCGTTTAAGCCAACAACCTCTTGTTGGTCCCTATCAAATTCAAAAAATTTTCAAATTAACAGTATATGGCAAAGCAACTGTTCTTCGATATCGAAGCACGTAATAAAATGAAGAAAGGGGTTGATACCCTGGCCAATGCAGTGAAAGTGACACTGGGTCCCAAAGGCCGTAATGTGGTTATTGAGAAAAAATTTGGTGCACCTGCCGTTACTAAAGACGGTGTGAGTGTTGCCAAAGAGATCGAACTGGAAGATCCCATCGAAAATATGGGTGCTCAAATGGTAAAGGAAGTAGCTTCCAAAACTGCTGACATCGCAGGTGATGGTACTACCACTGCTACCGTTCTGGCACAATCAATCATCGGCGAAGGTCTGAAGAACGTAGCCGCAGGCGCCAACCCAATGGACCTGAAACGCGGTATCGACAAAGCCGTTATCAAAGTTATCGACAACCTCCGCGCTCAGTCTCAGACCGTTGGTACAGACAGCAAGAAGATCCAGCAAGTGGCTTCTATCTCTGCCAATAACGATGATACCATCGGTAAACTGATCGCTGAAGCGTTCGCTAAAGTAGGTAAAGAAGGCGTTATCACTGTTGAAGAAGCAAAGAACACCGAAACTACTGTTGACGTAGTAGAAGGTATGCAATTCGACCGTGGCTACATCTCTCCTTATTTCGTTACCAACAGCGAAAAGATGGAAGCTGAGCTGCAAAGCCCTTACATCCTGATCTACGACAAGAAGATCAGCGCTATGAAAGATATCCTGCATATCCTGGAGAAAGTGGCTCAAAGCGGCCGTCCCCTCGTGATCATCGCAGAAGACCTGGAAGGTGAAGCACTCGCTACACTGGTAGTGAACAAACTTCGCGGTACCCTGAAAGTGGCTGCTGTAAAAGCTCCTGGCTTCGGCGACCGTCGTAAGGAAATGCTGCAGGACATCGCGATCCTCACAAAAGGTATCGTTATCTCCGAGGAGCAAGGTTACAAACTGGAAAATGCCGACCTGAGCTATCTCGGTCAGGCTGCCAGCATCACTATCGACAAAGACAACACTGTTGTAGTTGGTGGCAAAGGCAAGAAAGATGATATCAATGCCCGCGTTAACCAGATCAAAGCACAGATCGAAGTAACTACTTCCGATTACGATAAAGAGAAATTACAGGAACGCCTCGCTAAACTGAGCGGTGGTGTAGCTGTTCTCTACGTAGGTGCTGCTACAGAAGTGGAAATGAAAGAAAAGAAAGACCGCGTAGACGACGCCCTGCACGCAACACGCGCTGCTGTTGAAGAAGGTATCGTTCCCGGTGGTGGTGTAGCTTATATCCGCGCTATCGAAAGCCTGGAAAAAGCGAAAGGTTCCAACGAAGATGAAACCACTGGTATCCAGATTGTGAAGAGAGCGCTCGAAGAGCCTATCCGTCAGATCGTGGCCAACAGCGGTATCGAAGGCAGCATCGTGGTTCAGAAAGTGAAAGAAGGCACCAAGGATTATGGTTTCAACGCCCGCACTGAGGTGTATGAGAACCTGTTCAAAGCTGGTGTTATCGATCCTACCAAAGTAACCCGTATCGCGCTCGAGAACGCCTCTTCTATTGCCGGTATGGTACTCACTACTGAGTGCGTGATCGCCGACAAACCCAAGAAAGAAGAAGCCCACTCACATCCTGGTGCTCCAGGCATGGGCGGAATGGATTATTAATAGTATCCATCTTTATAAGAAATGGGCATCCCGATATGGGGTGCCCATTTTCTTTTCTCAAAAAATATTATATTGTGCATCCGCACCTTATCCTGTTTCATCGTAACACCCAACTGCTTGGTTAATGCTCTACATAACGAACAGGATCTTCTTCATCGCCTGAGTACAGGTGACCCCGATGCATTTACCACTCTCTTCAATCATTACTGGCCCAGGATCTATTCCTCCATGCTGGTGATCAGCAAATCCCCTGTAGTAGCCGAGGACATCGCTCAGGAAATTTTCACTCGTTTATGGAAAGACAGGGAAAAAGCCGCCGATATCAGGGATCTGTCCGCTTATCTTTTCATTGCCGCCCGCAACAATGTACTGAACAGGCTCTCGAAGATGGATGTGGAATCCGCCTGGCAACAATATATGATCCATAAAGAGCCCGGCAAATCAGACCAGGTTACCTATCGCGAACTGGATCAACTGGTGCAGCAGGGCGTTCAACAATTGCCGCCGCAGCAACAACGTGCCTTCTCTCTGAGCAGGATGCAGGGCCTTACCCACGAACAGATAGCCGCTGAAATGCAGATCAGTCGCGCCACCGTGAAAGAACATATCGTCAAGGCACTGGCATCCCTGCGCCAACATCTGAGATCGCACGGCTACTCTTCCATGTATATCCTGCTGTTCGAAATATTTTTCGGTTAAATTATTTTTTTCAGGCATACCCCCCTCCCTGGAGAGTTGCCTGTCTTCATACTATAGGCCTATCAAAATAACCGGTTAATGACACCAGAAGAAGTACAACAGTTGTTGGACAAATATGTATCGGAAGAACTGAGCAGGGAAGAGTTTGTTGCATTATGGCAAACAGTTTCCGCCACAGATCACCGTATACTTTGGGAGCACCAGGTAGATGAGCTGCTGTTGAACGGAGGGTATGAAGAACTTGCGTCGCAAAAGCAACAAGAGCTGATCCTTGCTTCCATCCTTCACGAATCGGAGCAGGCGCCGGTACGATCACTGCCAAACAAAAAATTCTGGTGGGCGGCCGCTTCCGTAGTGTTGATGCTGGCTGCCGGTGCTTATTTCTGGTTCATCGCTCCGGAGAAGAAGCCACAGTCGGCAGAAAAACTGATCATGCCGGGCGATCTGCCACCGGGGAAAGACGGGGCCGTATTGACACTGGCCGATGGCGCCACCATTGTACTTGATAGTGTGAGCGCAGGCCTGGTGGCTACTGAGAACGGATCGGTGGTAACCCTCAAAGATAACGCACTGGCATATGCGCCGGCAACAGTACGAAAAGATACCGTTACGTATAATACGCTTAGCACACCGAGGGGAAGGCAATTCCATCTGCAACTGTCCGATGGAACCATGGTTTGGCTGAATGCCGCCAGTTCTATCCGTTATCCAACAGCATTCACCGGCAGTCACAGGAAGGTGAGCATTACCGGTGAAGCCTGGTTTGAAGTGGCGAAGGATCAGCGAAAGCCGTTTGTGGTGGAAGTGGATGGAAAAATGGAGATCGATGTACTGGGAACCAGCTTCAATGTGAATGCATACACAGACGAGCCCCAGATCAGTACCACGCTGCTGGAAGGCGCAATTCGGGTAGGCATGACCGGGAAAACCGGATCTGCTTCGGAAGAGAATCCCATTCTGCTGAGACCCGGTCAACAGGTGGCATTGAAAGAAGAGAAGTTATCGTTGAGATCTGATCCCGATCTGAAGATGGTGACCGCATGGAAAGAAGGTTATTTCCTGTTCAATTATACACCGGTCACAGAGATCCTGCGGCAATTTGCACGATGGTATGATATCGATATCGTGTATGAAGAAACTGCCCCCGCTATTGTGCTCACCGGGGCTGTCAGAAGGGACTTTACACTTACCGAGGCATTGATCATACTGCAGAAGATGGGTCTCCGTTACAGGCTGAACGGGAAACAGTTGATCATACTGAAATAATCCAGAATAATATATAATCTGGCTGCATAACCGAGATCATGCAGCAGTTCGCCTGAAGGAGGAATGGGCAATCCATGCCCCGATCCAACAATCAACTAACCAAAACTGCCGTAAAAACTGCTTATGTTGCTACTATTCCAAAAAGGATGCAGGTGCAGAACGTTCTTTTGCCTGCTGATCATGATCCTGCTGACCTTCCCATGCCAACTGATGGCGCAGGCTGCTCCTGAAAACCTGTACATCACACTTCCGCAGGACAGGATCAAACTGAAGAATGTTTTTGATGAAATAAAGAAACAGACCAATTACGATGTGGTGTACAATCCCACTGAAGTGGATGTTGCAGAAAAAGTTTCTGTGCAGGGCGGTAAACAGTTGCTGAATGATCTGCTTAAAAATGTGTTGGGGCAAAGATCGCTCGATTATAGTTTCATGCGGTCCAGCATCCTGGTGGTGCCCCGTAAAGCAACGCCTTCCATCCGTGTTGCAGAGCCCGCGCCGGAACAGGTTGTTACAGGACAGGTCATTGATGAAAAAAGCAGGTCGCCATTGTTTGGTGTGAGCGTGGTGCTGAAGAGGACTGGAAAAGGAACACAGTCCGATGCACAAGGGATTTTCAAACTGAAAGATGCTTCAGAAGGCGACACAGTGATCTTTTCCATTATCGGGTATGAGACCTACCGGCAAACTGTACCGAAGGCTAACCTGATGAGAGTGGCATTGAAAATTGCGCAGGACGAATTGGATCAGGCTGTAGTGCAGGCCTATGGCACTACCACCAGGCGCCAAAGCACCGGCACCATCGTGAAGGTGAGTGGTGATGAGATCCGCAAGCAGCCCAATCAGAACCCACTGATGGCACTGATAGGAAGGGTGCCGGGTATGACAGTGACACCTACATTTACTTATGCCCATGCGCCCATCAAAGTGGAGATCAGGGGAAGGAAATCCCTGAACCCTAAATTCTCCGGGGAACCATTGTACGTGGTGGATGGATTGCCTATCAACACTATCCCTGTAGATAACTCCCTTAATCAGTATGATGGTACATCGCCCGGTGCAGTGATCGGCGGGCTTTCCTACACCGCCGGACAAAGCCCTCTTTTCGGATTCAATCAAAATGATATAGAGAGCATTGAAATTCTGATGGATGCTGATGCTACCGCCATGTATGGCGCGCGCGGCGGGAACGGCGTGATATTGATCACCACCAAAAGACCGAAAGGAGGAAAGACCACACTGCAACTGGATGTGAATCAGACCAGGACCGATATCCCGTATTTCCCCAAATACCTGAGCCCATCAGATTATTACGCCATTCGAAGGGAAGCATTCAGGAATGATGGGATAGCTCCTACTCCCACAACTGCACCAGACCTGCTTGTTTGGGATACTACCCGCGTTACGGATTGGCAAAGGGAATTCTATGGGCCGGGAGCAGTCACCACCATCAATGCCGGACTATCCGGAGGTGACGAGAATGCCAGTGTCTCCCTGTCTTCTCAATACATCGATACAAAGGGAATGAATCAATGGACCGGCGCCAACAAAGCCTTTGGACTGAATCTTAACACCATGCTGAAAAGCCGGAACAAGAAACTGTCAGTCGGTTTATCTGCCAGGTATTTGTATACCTATACAGACGCCATCTTTATAGGCGCATTACCGTTCAATCTTCCTCCCAATGCTCCACCCGTATTGGATGCAAAGGGTAACCCGAATTATGATGATTGGGAGAACGGAACCTATAAACGTACCTATGAATGGGACAAATTGTTCAAGGTGAATGAGACCCGGATGAAGGACTTCAATACCGGGCTCGTTATCACTTACCATCTCTTCAACAACCTTACCTGGAATGCCCGGCTCGGCTATGCCACCAACAACAACGATAACGATTTCTTTGAACCGATCAGGTCGCAGAACCCCGCAAAGAACCCCAAAGGCTCGGCAATCTTTGGTGTGTCCAGATCAGAGAACCTGACCGTTTCTTCTACCTTCAACTTCAATGAGCGTATTGGAAATGCCACTGTAGGGCTCGACATGGGCTTTGAAGGCAATAAAGGACAGGCGACGGGCAGTTCCATCATGGGATCGGGTTATACGAACGATAACCTGATCCGTTCGCTGACCAACGCGCCGATCGTGCAGGCTTATGATGCAAGCTCCCAGCGCCGCACCCTGGGCTCCTTTGCAAGGGCTACGCTCTTATGGGATGAAAAATATATTTTCAAAGTATCCTTCAACCGGGATGGCTCATCACAGTTCGGATCGGAGAATCAATTCGGCAATTTTGGATCGGTAGGAGCCGCCTGGACCATGTCTGAAGAGAAATGGTTCAAAAAGATAATGCCATCCTGGTTCGATTACCTGAAGTTCAGCTCCAATTACGGGATCACAGGAAGCAATGGTGTGGGCGATTACCAATATCTTTCCCAATGGTCTTCAGCACCCAATCCAACCTCCTCCGTAAAGCTGCCGGATTATAACGGCCTGATGCCTTTTGTTCCTCTTCTCCCCGTGAATCAGCGCTACCAATGGGAAAAAAGCCGACAGTTCTCCATCATCTCTGATCTGGCTTTCCTTAAAAATCGACTGACCATCAACGTTAACTGGTACAGGAACCTGACAGACCACCAGATCACGGATGTGCCAACTCCCAGCTACACAGGATTCCCGTCCGTAAAAGGCAATACGCCCAGTACCATGCTCAACCAGGGCTGGTCAGCCAGTGCAACAGGGATATTGGTCAGGACAAACGATATACGCTGGACAGCCACACTCAATGCAGGCGCCAACAGGAATATGGTCAAATCTTTCCCTGATCTCGCAAAATCACCCTGGGCCAGCCGGTACAGGGTGGGGAGATCTACCAGCACAATATATCTGCTTCGTTACCTGGGTGTAGATCCCCTCACAGGCCTTGCCGCTTTTGAGGATCATAACAAGGATGGAGTGATCAATACCTCATCAGGTTTACCCGGTGATCCCGGCAACGACAGATACCTGGAGCTCGACATGAACCCGATGTTGACCGGCAGTTTTCAAACCAGTTTTTCTTATAAGGGCTTCAGCTTTTTCACCACCAGCACTTTTGAATACAAATGGATGCAGGACCCTTACCTGGTAAGAACAGTGGGCTCCATGAACAATTTTTTTCTGCCGGCAGAAGTACTTAGCAATACATGGAGAAAACCAGGTGATATTGCTAAATACCCCAGGTTCTCCAATAGTTCAAGTTCAGTGGGAGTGACTTTTTCAGATATGGGCTATTCAAAGGTCTTCTTCCTCCGGATGGGCGGTATCAACCTGGCTTATCAGCTTCCCCCTAAGTATTGCAGAAAAATGTACCTGAATGCCTGTAACATCTCCCTGGGCGCCAGCAACCTCTTCACCATCACAAAATACAAGGGAGTGGACCCGGTTACTGCGGGGCAACCCATCCAGCGACAGATCAATGCCAAATTATCGATCACTATTTAATACTGCTCCATGCATAAGTTATCCATATTTTTTTGTTGCCTGATCAGCAGTACAGTATTCACCTGCTGCGAAAAGCTGATAACGGTGCCTCCACCCAAACATACTATTACCACAACCCAGGTCTTCGATAATGATATCCAGGCGGAGGGCGCCATGGCCGGGCTGTATACCGCCATGATCAATGGGCTCACCGGCTCCTCGCTTCAATTGAACGCCGAAAGGTTATGGGCCGCAGGCATGGTAACGGTAACGGCAGGTTTGTCTGCTGGTGAGTTTGTGAATTCCAGTGGGATAAACAACCAGCCTTATTATTTGCTTTCTACCAATCGCCTGATGATCACTGGCTCCGGTACTGAGGCACTCTGGAATTCAGCGTACAAGACCATCTACCTCGCCAACTCCATTATCGAAGGCATTGCCGCCTCACAGTCTGGCGCGCTGACTACTGAAGCAAGAAAACAATTCACCGGCGAAGCGAAATTAGTGAGGGCGCTTGCCTATTTCTATCTCCTGAATTTATATGGAGAAGTTCCACTCGTTCTCACTGTGGACTTGTATGCAACAAGAGGAATGAAAAAGACCCCGGTTGAAGAAATATATGCCCAGATCATCGGGGACCTGAAAGAGGCGAGGGAGGTGTTGAGAACAGATTATTCTGTCAGTAAGAATGAAAAGCTCCGGCCAAATAAATTCACTGCCTCCGCTTTGCTGGCCAGGGTGTATTTGTATAAACGCGATTATCCCAATTCGGCAGCCATGGCAGGTGAAGTGATAGCACAATCAGGGCTGTACGGACTTGTAACAGATCCTGCCGCAATTTTTGTAGCAAACAGCAGGGAGGCGATCTGGCAACTGGGCCAAACTACCATCAACAATTCATTGAAGAATGCCACACCTGAAGGATATCTTTTTAACTCCTCTAACCTTATCAATACGCCCGCTTTCAATTTGACTGACCAACTAATGACGGCCTTTGAGCCGGACGACAAACGCCGGAAGGCCTGGATAGACAGTTCCAGCAACAGCGCGGCGGGAGGCTCAGGTATCAAAAGCTATTTTCCTGTCAAGTACAAAATAGGCAGGTACAATGGCAGCACTACCACTCCGAAAGAATATTATATGGTGCTGAGGCTTGCGGAAATATTCCTGATCCGCAGCGAAGCACGCGCATATGGCGCTGATGGTGGTACTTCCGCTGCCGTT